>NZ_PSWL01000005.1:0-156241 GCF_002932755.1 Rathayibacter sp. AY1B6 | reverse complement strand
GGGGTAGGGGGGGAGGAGGGGGTCAGGAGGAGACGCGGGCGCCCTCGCGCAGGCCCTCCTCCTTGGCCTGCTGGACCAGGGCGGCGACGCGGCGGCGCGAGCGCGAGCGGCCGGCGAGCAGCGCCGCCAGGATCAGGGCCACGCCCAGCAGCACGAGCAGCTGCGGTACCGGCACGGCCGCGACGGTGATCGACTGGGTCACGGGAGCGGCGGACACCGGCTCCTGATCGGCCGCGGCGACGGTCGGCGCGATGGTCAGATCGGCGCCGACTCCGAAGAGGGGCCAGATGCCGTCGAGCTGCACCGAGACGCTGCGCCGGTCGCCGGGCAGCAGCTCCTGCTGGGGAGCATCGGCCGCGACGACGGGGGCGGTGGCGCCCTGAGCGCTCGCCGTGCCGTCGAGCAGGAGGCGCACGTTGCCCGTGTTCACCACGTCGGCGACGAGCGAGAGGGAGCCGGGCTGGAACGGGTTCCAGGAGAGGCGGTAGTCGCTGGCCAGGTCCTCGACGGAGAAGGAGGGGGTCACCTCGCCGGTCACGCGGGTCATCACGCGGAAGCCGATGCGGCTCTCCACTCCGACGTTCGCGCCTCCCGCCTCGGTGCCCTGCGAGAGGACGGAGGCGGCGATGCCGGCGGCGTGGTCGCCGGGGGTGGCGTTGTCGGGGACCGTCACGGTGAACGGCACCACGCCGCTGCCGCCCGGATCGACGGTCACGGTCTCGGGGGCGGAGATCCACAGTCCGGCGTCGACCGACTCCTGGTCGGAGTTGAGCATGTTGAAGCGGCCGGTATCGGTGAAGTAGCCGTCGGCGCTGGTGATGCTGAAGGTCACGGGCTGGTCGCTGAGGTTCCGCACGACCGCCTCGTCCGAGGCGCTGGCGCCGGGGGCGAGCTCGAGTTCGACCCACGCGCGCTTGTCGGGCACGCCGTCGGTGGAGGGGCTGACCGCCCAGGTGATCGCGCCGTCGGCCGCGACGGCCAGCGGGGCGGCGCCCACGCCGAGGAGGGCGACGACGAGCGCGAGCAGCGCGGGGAGGAGCGGGCGGCGGGGAGCGGCGGAGCGGCGCGGAGCAGTCATCAGAACCTCATGGTCGCACGGGGGAAGCACGACGCGGCCGGGCGGGCGGGCCCGGCCGCGTCGGCCGTGATGGGATCGCGGCCGAGGGAGTGCGTCCCCGGCCGCGACGGGTCACTCGAAGAGCGACAGGGTGATGGTGGACGAGTACGCGCCGGCGTCCACGTTCACGGGGGTGCGGAGGAAGAGGTCGGCGTCGGCGC
The DNA here is from genome assembly GCF_002932755.1 of Rathayibacter sp. AY1B6. Classification (NCBI taxonomy): domain Bacteria; kingdom Bacillati; phylum Actinomycetota; class Actinomycetes; order Micrococcales; family Microbacteriaceae; genus Rathayibacter; species Rathayibacter sp. AY1B6. The sequence goes on along the minus strand of NZ_PSWL01000005.1, from coordinate 154,963 downwards.
TCCAGGAGCCCTCGGGGTTGACCTGCTGGGAGTTGCTGGCGACGATCGCGAGCAGCTCCTTGCCCTTCAGGCCGACGCCGTTGACGCCGCCGTCGATGACGGTGCCGACCTCGTCGCCCGCGGCGACCTCGCCGAGGTCTCCACCGTCGACCAGGTCCGGGGTCCAGCCCAGGTTCTCGGCGCCGATGGTCGAGCCGTCGGCCGACGTGAAGTCGCTCGCCGTGCCGATGACGTACCACGCGGAGTCGGGGGAGACGTCCGCGGCGTCACGGGTGTCGGTGACCGTGACGGTGGGCAGGGTGCCGGTGAACTGGCGGCGGACGTTGTCCGAGCCGGCCTCGGTGAGCGTCGTCGAGTCCGCGGCGACGGTCATCGAGAGGGCACCGGTCCCGGGCAGGTCGGCGATGTTGACGTTGACGTCGACGTCGTCGTTGCCGTAGTTGGCCTCGGCGGCGAAAGCCGTTCCGGCGACTCCGAGCAGGAGGACGCCTCCGGCCAGTCCGGCGGCTCCGCGGATCAGAAGGGATCGGGTGTTCATGTCGGGTGTTCTCCGTTCTTCGGCCGGCGTCGTCGCCGGCTCGATCTCAGTGGGGGTGGGTCGATGCCCGCGGGTCAGCTGCAGCTTGCCGCGGAGTAGGGGGCGGTCGTGGAGGCCGTGGCCGGCTTCCCGGCGACGAACGCGGTCGCCGTGGCGGTCGCGGATCCGTCGGTCACGCTGGTCGCCCGGGTGGTGAAGGCGGCCGAGACGGTGGCGCCGGGAGCGACGTCCGCGAAGCTCTTGGAGCCCCACGTCGTGCCGATCACGATCTTCGCGGCGAAGGCGTTCGGGTTCGTGGCCGTCGCGGTGACGACGATCTTCCCGGCGACGCAGCGCGTCGTGGAGGTCGCGGTCACGGCGAGGGCGGGAGCCGTGTCGGTCACGGGGCCGACGGAGGCGGAGGCCGTCGCCGGCGTCCACTGCGGCTTCGCGGCGGTCACGGCCACCGAGATCGTCGCTCCGCGGTCGGCGGCGGTGAGCGTGTAGCTCGACGCCGTCGCGCCGCTGATCGCGGTGCCGCCGCGCTTCCACTGGAAGCCGGTCGCGGTCCACGGGGAGGAGGCGGAGGCGGTCAGCGTGCTGCCCACGGTCGCCTTCCCCGAGATCGAGGCCGCGAGCGGTGCGGTGTCGACGACCGTCTGCGGCGCCACGCTCGTGAGGGTCGGCACGACCTTCTTCATCAGGCCGGTGGCCGGGTCGAAGAATACCCTGTCGATGGTGGTCTCGCGGTGCTGGCCGTCTCCGCCGGGGATGGCGAAGCGGTGGTACGCGATGTACCAGTCGTCCGTGCCGGGCACGTTGACGATCGAGTTGTGGCCCGTGGCGAGGATGCCCTGCGACGGGTCCTTCTCGAGGATCACACCGCGGTACGTCCACGGTCCGTCGACGCTCGTCGCGGTGGCGTAGCCGACCCTGTAGTTCTCGGAGCCGGTGTCGTCGATCGAGTAGGTCATGTGGTACAGACCGTCGCGGTAGTTCAGGAACGCGCCCTCGCGGAAGTCGGTCAGACCGCTGATCTTCTTGATGGTCCCGGGCTTGATCGAGACCATGTCGTCGGACAGCTCGCCGTAGAGCGGGTCGCCGTTGCCCCAGAAGAGGTAGCTCTTCCCGGTCTTCGGATCGGTGAACGCGGCCGGGTCGATCGCCTGACCGGACCGCACGGACTCGCCGTTGGTGATCATCGCGGTCGGCTGCGCCGTGAACGGGCCCATCGGGCTGTCCGCGACCGCGACTCCGATCGTCTTGCGGTTCAGCGAGGAGTTCTCTCCGGAGAAGTAGAAGTAGTACTTCCCGTTCTTCTCGGTGATCGTCGGCGCCCAGGCGTTGCCGGTCGCCCACGGCACGTTGCCGTTCGCGCCGTCGAGGGTGAGGAAGGGCTGCTCCGAGCGGGTCCAGTCGACGAGGTTCTTCGAGGACCAGGCGTAGAAGGTCTTCCCGCCCCAGCCGGCGAAGCCGTCCGAGGTGGCGTACAGGTAGTAGGTGTCGCCGAAGACCGCGATGTTCGGGTCCGCGTTCAGGCCGGCCAGGACGGGGGACTTCACGACGACGGCCTTCAGGGTCCAGGTGGTCGCGGTGCCGCCGGTGGCGGGCGTGAGCACGACCGTCTGCGGGGTGGAGAGGTCGCGGACGGTGCCGGAGGCGGGGCTCGCCGTGACTCCCGCCGCGGTGGAGAAGGTCGGGGTCAGCTTCGTCAGATCGGTCCCCGGCTTCACCGGGAAGGTCACCGTCCGGCTCGCCGAGTCGACGATCGGGGCCGTCTTCAGGACGTCTCCGCTGAGCGACAGGTCGACCAGGGCCGACGTGTTGCCGGAGGCGGCGAGCACCTCGGAGGCGCTGAGCGCCCGGTTGTAGACCGAGAACTCGCGGATCTGTCCGCGGAAGCGGTTGTCCGCGTCGTAGTTCGAGCGTCCGATGTAGTTCGCCGAGGTGGAGCCTCCGCCGATGTCCTTCGGGTCGGTCGTGACGGTGCCGCTGGCGACCTTCACTCCGTCGAGGTAGATCGTGCCGGTGGTGCCGGAGAGCGTGTACGTCAGGTGCGCCCAGGTGCCGCGGGGGAGGGCCGAGCCGCCGGCGACGGTCTGCTCGGTGGTGTAGTTCCCGGTCGCGATGCTGGTGCGGTAGTTGTTGCCCGAGGTGAAGAGGTAGCCGTCGCCGGCGCCGTTCGTGGTGTTGCCCAGGCCGTAGAGGAAGTAGTTGCCGCCCTGCGCGGGGTCGATCCAGACGTCGGACTGGATGGTGAGGTCGGTCACTCCGGCGAGCAGGTCGTTCGGCAGCTTGACGTAGTCGTCGGTGCCGTCGAGCTGCAGGGCGCCGTCCTTCCAGGTGCCGCCCGAGGGCAGCGTGCCGTTCTGGTTGTTGCCCGAGCTGTCGCGCACCGTGGTGCCCGAGCCGCCGTCGAAGGTGTAGCGGAGGATCTCGCCGGCCGCGTTGACCGGCTTCGCGGCGGGGCCGGTGCTGCTGGTGCCGTAGGCGGCCGTCAGGCGCGCCTCCTCGGCGCTCGAGAGGCGGAGCACCGAGCCGTGGCGGAAGGGCTTCGAGAACGAGTACGTGTTCGCGCCGGTGGTGCCGACGGGAAGCGCCGTGAACCGCATGTCCGCGAGGGTGTCGGTGACGTAGGCGGAGTAGCCGAACGAGTCGCCCATCACGACCCAGCGGCCGTCGGGCAGCTGGTAGACGGTGAGGCCCTCGAGGTGGTCGGAGAGGCCGCGGGACTTCTCCTCGCCGAAGCCGATCACGCGGGTCCACGGGCCGGCGAGGCTCGGGGCCTTGTCGACGACCGTGCGCCAGTCGGCGGTGGAGAAGCGGTAGTACGTGTCCCCCTCCTTCGCGATGGTCGTGTCGATGATGCTGCCGCGGCTCCCGCCGCCGGCGGCGGGGTTCTCGTCCAGCCAGACCTTCGGGGTGGAGAAGCTGACGAAGTCGCGCGTGGTCGAGACGTAGACGCGCTGGGCGGAGGCCCCGCCGGTCAGCGTCTTGTCGCGGGCGGCCCAGTAGACGTAGTACTGGCCGGTCGCGTCGTCCCAGATCGCCTCGGGAGCCCAGACGTTGCCCGCGTCGGGGAAACCGGCGAAGACGATGCTCTGATCGCTCCAGTTCACGAGGTCCGTCGAGCGCCAGACGACGAGGTTCTTGCTCGCGTTGGTCTGGTCCCAGGTGCCGCCGGGAGCGGTGCCCTCGGCGTGCAGGTCGGTGCCGATGATCCAGTACTCGTCGCCGGTGGGGGAGCGCACGAGGTGCGGGTCGCGGACGCCGAGCGTGCCGCCGAGGTTGGCGAGCACGGCCTTGTCGTTGTTGAGCTTCGACCAGTGCAGGCCGTCGGTGCTGGAGCCGAAGTAGATCTTCTCGTAGTCGGTCGAGGCGAAGTGGGTCCAGAGGTAGCCCGCGTCGTACTCGGTGTCGAGGTTCGCGGGAGCCGCGCTCACCGTGACGGGCAGCTGCCGGGTCGCGGTCGTGCCGGCGATCGTGGCGGTGAGCGTGACGGGCGTGGCAGCGGACTGGCGCTTCACGACGCCGGTCGTGCTGAGCACGGCCGTGTTCGAGGAGGACCAGGCGACGTCGTAGGAGCCGGCCTTCGCGGGCAGCGTGACGTTGCCGCGGACGTCGCCGGCGTTGACGATCGAGAGGGCGTCGAGCGCCTTCTGGGCGTCGGCGTTCACGTCCTTCGCGGGCACGGTGACGGTGAAGGTGCGGGTGGTCGAGGCCGAGCCGCGGGTGCTCGTGGCGGTCAGGGTGACCGAGGAGACGCCGGTCGCCGGCGGCGTGACGACTCCGCTCGTCGAGACGACCGCGGGGTTGCTGGAGCTCCACGTGATCGCGGAGCCGTTCGGGCCGCTGGTGGGCAGCGCGAGGTTCGCCTGCACCGAGGAGAGGTCGCCGAGGTTCAGGGCGGCGGAGTCGCGGGAGACGCGGGTGCTGTCCGTGGCCTGGAGGGTCGCGACGTCGGCCGCGCTGAGCGCGGTGCTGTAGACGCGGAAGTCGCGGACCGAACCGGCGAGGGTCTTGTCGGCGGTGTAGACGGAGCGGCCGATCGCGTTCGCGGTGGTGGTGCCGTTGCCGATCGCGGCGGGAGTGATGGTCACTCCGGTCTGCTGTGCGACCTGGGTGCCGTCGAGGTAGAGGCGGGCGGTGTCGCTCGCGTCGTCGAGCGTGTAGGTGAGGGTCTTCCAGACGCTGCGCGCGAGGTCCGCGTTGGAGTTGACGGTCTGCTCGGTGGTCCAGTTGCCGGTGGCGATCGAGGCCTTGTAGCCGTTGCCCGTCGTGTAGAGGTAGCCGTTCCCGGCGCCGTTCGTCGTGTTGCCGAGGCCCCAGATGAAGTAGGGCGTGCCCTGGTTCGCGTTGACCAGGACCTCGGTGCTGACCGTGATCGAGTTCAGGCCCGCGAGCAGATTGTCGGGCAGCTTGACGTAGTCGTCGGTCCCGTCGAGCACGACGCCCGCGGCTCCACGAGGAGCGGCTCCGTTGACGAGCGTGCCGGTGCGGCCCTTGCCCGAGCTGTCGGCGACGGTCGTGCCGCTCGTCTCGTCGAGCGCATAGCGCAGGACGAGACTGTCGGACGGAGCGGCGCTCGCCGACTGGGCCGTCAGAAGAGGGACGGTGAGGGCCACGGCCGTCACGAGGACGAGTGGTCGCAGGAAAGGCTTCATCGCGCTTTGCTCCAGGGTCGGCACCATTGCTGAGGGGAGGGAGTGTGCCGGCTTCGTACGCGGCAATGTTCACGGTAACACTATGGTGACGTCAACGTGAAGAGCCTAACCGGATCAATTCTGCGACACTCCCGGCGAAGGGTAGAACCGGTTCGACGCGCGCGCGTCCGCAGAGCGGTACCGGCCGCGTCCTTCGGGAGGGTCAGTCGCGGGGCAGAACGCGCGCGCGGCCCAGGGTGCGGTCCATGGACCGCAGGGTCGGGAAGCCCGCCTGCCTCGCGACGGCGGCTCGGGCCGCGGGTGAGGAGGAGGGGTGGGCGGCCAGCAGCGACGTGGCGAGGAACACGCGCCGGTCGCGGAGGGAGGCGGCCACGGTGGTCCCGCTCCGGCGGAACGCGCGGTCGAGGGTCGCCCGGGAGACCCCGAGCCTCGTCGCCAGTTCGACAGCCGTGAAGCCCGAGTCGCCCGCCTCGGCGTCGATGAGAGCGGTCGCCCGCAGGAACAGGGCGGCGAGTCCGCCCTGCGGATGCTCTGTGCGCAGACTCTGCTTCACGAGGGCGGCGGCCGTCGCCTCGAGTGCGCGGCGCAGCTCGGGGAGTCCGGGGTCCTCCGGCGAGAAGGCCGCGTTCAGGGTGGCGTTGACCAGTGAGACGAAGGCTCCGCTGTAGCCGTCGGCGGCGGGATGCTCGTGGGGCTCCTCCCCGGCGGGGGCGCCGGTGAGCCCGAGGCGCTGCCAGGGCGTCCGCAGGGCCAGCCAGGCCGAGTCCTCGTCCGCGCCGATCCGCATGCCGTCGTCGCTGCGGAGCAGTGCGAACCCGCCGGGCCTCACGCGCACGGCGGCGCGGTGGCCCTCGATCCGGACCTCTCCGGCGACCGGCACGACGAGGTCGACGGCGGCCCGGTCCTCGGGGCGGGCGGGTCGGTCCGTCAGGAGGGTCCCGGGCGTGTGCCAGAGGCGGCTCAGCCGGAAGCCGTCGATCGCGAGCACGTCGCCCGCGACCTGCAGGGGAGGCGCGCTCTGCTCGGACGCCCAGCCGACGCTCCTCAGCCAGGCGTGGGCTCGGGGACCGCTCAGGTGCAGCGACTCGACGAGGCCGCTCGTGGCGGCCGGCTGCTCGGAGGCGGTCACCGGGCTCCTTCACAGCGGGGACGGGGTGCGCGGGCGGGGTCCACGCTAAGTCGGGAGGAGAAGGCGCGGGCAGGGGACGGCGCGTTCCTCCGAGGAGGTGGCGCTCGGACCCGGGCGGGAGGAGCAGTGACGGCCCTCCTCGACCGATGCCCGCTAGGACTCGGGCGTGGAGGGCCGTCGGGAGCCGGTCAGGCGCAGGCGGTCGTCGTCTTGATCCAGTGGGCGGCGAGAGTGCCGTCGGCCTTCCGGGTGACCCCGGCGGTATTGGGCTCGGTGCTGGCACCGGTGCCGACCTTGGTCCACACGCGCGTCGCCAGGACGTAGTGCCAGACGTCGCCGTTGGACTTCACCGCGACGGCCCCATCGGCCACGAAGCCGTACGTGTGGACGAACCCGGAGTTCTCCTCTACGCTCGCGAGCCCGCTGCTGTACCGCAGGACGCCGTTCTTGATCCAGTGGAGGAAGGAGTCGCCGTTCTGCTGCTGCGTCAGCCCGACCGTGCTCGGTCCGGTGTCGGCGCCCGTCCCGACCTGGTTCCACGCATTCTTTCCGGGGTCGTACTGCCAGAGCTCGCCGTTCGACTTCACGGCGGCGGCGCCTCGCGAACCCAGACCGTAGACCCGGAGGAACTGGGAGTTGTTCGGCAGGGTGGCTGCTGCACCCTTGCCGAGCTGGACGACCCCGTTCTTGATCCAGACCACATCGACGACACCTGCCGCAGTCTTGCTGAGGCCCGCCGCGCTCGGCTCGGTGCTGGCGCCGGTGCCGATCATGGCCCACGCCTTCTTGCCGTTTCCGTTGACGAGGGTGAAGCTGTAGATGTCACCGTTCGACTTCACGGAGACGTTCCCGTCGGCGCCCTGGCCGTACGTGCGGACGAAGCCGGAGTTGTTCATGACCGAGGCCAGACCGGTGGAGTACTGCAGGACTCCGCCCTTGATCCAGTGGGCGTAGTACTTCCCGTCCGCCGACTGGCTCGCCAGGCCCGCGGCGCTCGGCTCGGTGGACGCACCCGTCCCGAGCTTCTTCCAGCCGTCGGCCCTGGTGTACTGCCAGACGTCGCCGTTCGCCTTGATGGAGACGTTGCCGTCCTCGCCCTGCGAATAGGTGTGCACCCAGCCCGAGTTGTCCTGGATCGGGTCGGGTACCCTTCCGTACTCCAGCACGCCGGTCTGCCGGACCGGGAGCGAGGTGCTGGCCTGCGCCGAGCCGGCGGCAGCGGAGGCGGTGCCGGCCGAGGGGCCGACGATGACGTCGCCGGCCGGGATGGTGGCGACTCCGCTCCCGTCGGTCACGTACGTGCCGGTCGCGCCCGACCGGAACCGGAAGCCGGCCGGGAGCGAGACCCGCACGGGGACGCCGGAGACGATGCCGCCGGTGAGCGTCATCGTGATCGGCGCCGTCGTCGCCGTGCAGGCGATGCTGTTCGCCGGCACCGGGCCGAAGGCGAGGGTCTGAGTGGTCGAGGCCGCTGCGGCGGGGGTGGCCGTCGCTGCGGCGATCACGGGCAGGGACCAGGTGGCGCCGGCGACGACGGTGCGTCGGCTCAGCGGACCCTGTCCAGCAGGGGTGGTGTCGGAAGTCACGGTGAAGCTCCTCGGGATCTCTTCTCGCCTGCGGGCCGAGCGGGAGACGGTCGTCCCTCGCTCGGCCCGCCGGCGGACACGGCGGTCGTCGTGCCGCTGGGGAGTCTTCCGTCGGCTCCTCGACCCGGCCAAGTGACGGAGGACAGGTGAGGAGGAAGTGGCGCCGGCCTGAGGCGGAAGTGACGCCGCGCCGGGTCGTCGAGTGAGGGCACGAAGAAGGGATCGGCGATCTGATCAGGGAAATCGTCGACACCTCGTCGTCGTCGGGGAGTCTCCGGAGCGGCCGGTGGCGCCGGGGGAGCGTGATGTCATCGATCCCGTGACAATCGGCGTCCCGCGGAGCTGCGAATGCTCCTGCGAAGAGGCCGATCCACGCGACGAGTGCTCGCGGATCGGACGCCTACAGGGGGAGGGAGAGCCGGATGGCATCGACGGCGGCGATGTACGAGTACATGCACGAGCGGTGGAACAACGCGGGAGCAGGTGCTCCCGGCGTGCGGATCGAGGGAGCGGGCGCGCCCGGGAACGGAGTCTCGAGGGTCTGGGCGCCGCTCGGGTGCCGCCTCGACCCGGCGGCCGCGCCGGAGTCCCGTCCGGCGTCCGGCGTCCACCTGATGCTGATCGTCGAGGGCGGCGGCGTCGTCCGGCAGGAGGGACGGGTGCTCGAGCCCTCCGGGAACCAGATGGTGATCCTCGAGGCCGAGCCGCAGACGCAGTTCCTCTTCCCCGGGCCCAGCGTGACCTACAGCTGGGCGTTCGACGACCGGGTCCTCGGGAGCCGGTGGATCAGGGAGCGGCTCGGCGAGGTGCTGCCGGTCGAGCCCGCGCTCTGGGCGCCCGCACGCGCTCTGACGAACGGCGTCGTCGACGGCGACCCGGCCCTCTCCGAGCGGCCGGCGGTCGCCCGGGCGGGCGAGATCCTTCTGCGATCAGTCGTCGAGAACGCGGCGCCGCGGACCCGTCGCGGCGGTGGCCACGTCTACGGAGAGGCGATGGCGCTGATCGAGGACCGGTACGGCGACCCCGCCTTCACCGCTCGGATCCTGGCCCGCGAGATGCTCGTGTCCGAGCGGTCCCTCGCGCGGGCGTTCTCGTTCCTGGGGCGCACGGTCCGCGAGGAGCTCGACCGGCGCCGAGCCGGAGAGCTGCGCCATCGGATCGGAGGCCGACCGCGGAACCCGGCCGAGTTCGTGCGCGAGGCGGAGGAGTCGGGCTTCGCCTCGATCGAGTCCGCGCAGCAGGCGCTGTGCGGGCTGGACAGCAGGCCGTGAGGACCGGGCGTGCGCCGGGCGTGTGCCCCGTCGTGTCCCCGTCGCCGGGACACCGTCCGGCCGCTGGGCGAACCGCCGGCCGAGCGCTCCTGTGAGAAGGCTCATATCCACGGCGGGTGGGCGTCCGTCGGAGAGGATTCCGGTCTGGACCACGGGGAGGGTGATGACGGGCCGGTCGGGAACAGAGGGAGAGCGGGTCGTCGCGGCCTGGAACGAGCTGGCCGCGGGTGCGTCGGGGCTGCGGGTCGATGTCGCGGGGGAGGCTCGACGTCGCCTGATGCGCGTGTGGGCGCCTCAGGGGGTCCGCCTCGAGCCGACGGGTGCCGAGCTCCACGACAGCACGCTGGGTCCGCGCGCGGTCCTCGTCACCGAGGGCGGAGCGTCGCTGGAGTACCAGGGGCGACGGCTCGAGGTCGGCTCGGACAGTGTCGTCCTCCTCGACGCGCGGGCGTCCGGACGGGTCGACTTCACCGCATCGACGCTCGCCTACGTGTGGCGTCTGGACGCGTCGGCGCGGCGCGGACCGTGGGTGCGCGACCGCCTCGGCGAGGTCGTGCCGGTGCCGGCACCGGTCTGGACGCCGCTGCGTGCCCTCGCCAACAGCCTCCTGGAGCCCGGCACTCCGCCCGGCGCGCTGCGGGCGGGCGAGCTGATGCTCGAAGCGGTGGTCGAGCGCAGCGCTCCGCTTCATCCGCGCCGCGATGCCGCCCGGGTCTACGCGGACGCGGTGGCGGTGATCGAGGTGCGCCATCGCGACCACCGCTTCACCGCGGGCGAGCTGGCCCGGGCGCTGGGGGTGTCCGACCGGGCGCTGGAGTCGGCCTTCGCCATCCTGGGCCGGACGCCCGCCGCCGAGATCGATCTGCGACGGACCGGGGCTCTGCGCCGACGGATCGGCTCCCGGCTGCGGGCCCGCGCCGACCTCGCGCAGCTGGCCGAGGAGTCGGGCTTCGCGTCGGCCGATCGCGCCGCGGAGGCCCTGGACGGTCTCGCGCGAGGCAGGTGAGCCTCCTCCGCGCCCGCGGGCGCACGACGGCGCCCCCTCGTCCGCGGGGACGAGGGGGCGCCGGTGGTGATCGGGCGTGAGCCCGGTCAGGTCTTGCTGCGGGCCATCACGGCGCGCTGGAGGAGGACGAAGACCAGGAGGATGCCTCCGGTGATGATCGTGGTCGCCTCCGGCGGGATGCCGCCGTCTCGGGTGATCAGGACGTTCATCAGGCCGAGGACCAGGGCGCCGACCACCGAGCCGAGCACGAAGCCGACGCCGCCGGTGAGCAGCGTGCCGCCGATGACGGTCGCCGCGATGGCGTCGAGCTCCCATCCGGTGCCGGTGATGTTCTGCGCGCTGCCGAGGCGCGCCGTGTAGACCACGCCGGCCAGACCGGCCAGGGTGCCGCTGATGATGTAGATGAACAGCTTGGTCCGCACGACCGGCAGGCCCATCAGGGCCGCCGACTGCTCGGAGCCGCCCATCGCGTAGACCGTGCGGCCCAGGCGGGTGCGGTGCAGCACGAAGAACGCGCCGGCCACGACGAGGATCGCGATGATCACGCCGGGGCTGATGACGAAGTCGTTGACCTTCGGGCCGTCGATCAGCTTGATCGGGGCGGCGAGGCTCAGCACAGGCGAGTCCTCGGGGAGGCGCTCCGGGACGGTGCTCAGCATCGAGGCGAGACCGCGGGCCAGGAACATCATCGCCAGCGTCGCGATGAACGGCTGGACGTTGAAGTACTGGATCAGCACTCCCGAGATCACGCCGAAGAGCCCGCCGATCACGACCATCAGGACCATCACGAGCCAGGGGTTCCAGCCGGCGTTGATCAGGAGCACGCCGCTGACGCTGCTGAACGCGATCACCGCACCGACCGAGAGGTCGATGCCGCCGGTGAGGATCACGAAGGTGAGGCCCACGGCGAGGATGATCAGGTGCGCGTTGTTGACCAGCAGGTTCGAGATCGTGCTCGCCTGCAGGATGCGGCCGTACGCCGCCTCGCCGTAGACGATCATCCCGAAGAAGATGATCAGTGCTGCCAGGGTGGGCAGCTTGTCCAGGTGCTGGCTCAGCCAGCCGCGCGCCCCGGAGGTGCGCTTCGTGCTCGCCGGAGGGGCGGAGCGGGTCATCACGGCACTCATGCGGGGATCGCCTCTTTCTGCGGGACGCTGCGGCGCGCCTCGCGACGGGACTTGAAGGCGGAGCGGACGCGCTCGGACTGCAGGAGGCAGAGCGCGACGATGACGATCGCCTTGAAGGCGGGCGTCGCGGAGGACGAGACTCCGAGGAACACGACGGTCTTGTCGAGGGTGGCGATCAGGATCGCGCCCACGGCGGCTCCGGTGATGTTGAACTTGCCGCCGGCGAGCGAGGTGCCGCCGATGACGACCGCGAGGATCGCGTCGAGCTCGAGCTGGTAGCCGGTGCGCGAGACGTCGACCGTCATCACGCTCGCGGTGGCGAAGACGCCCGCGACTCCGGCGAGGATGCCGCTGCCGATGTAGGCGGTCATCAGCAGGCCCCGGCGGTTGATGCCCGCCAGGCGGGCCGCCTTCGGGTCCATGCCGATGGCCTCGATCATCAGGCCGAGCGCGCTGCGGCGCACCAGGACTCCGACGACCACGACGATGGCGATGGCGAGGAGGAACACGACCGGGAGCCCGAAGACGTACCCGTTCGCGAGCCAGCGGAAGGGCTCGTTGGTGGCGGCGGTGTTCTGACCGCCCGTGATGACCTTCGCCAGGCCTCGGCCCGCGAGCATCACGACCAGAGTGCTGATGAAGGGCTGGAGGCCCACCACCGAGACGAGGATGCCGTTCACGGCTCCGAGCACCGCGGCCACCAGGAGGGCGATCGCGAAGGCTCCCGCTGCGGCGCCGAGCGACTCGGGCGCTCCCGCGGAGTTGAGGAACTCCATCGAGACGGCGCCGGCGACGACCATGATCGAGCCGACCGAGAGGTCGATGCCCCCGGTCGCGACGACCAGGCACATGCCGACGGCGATCATCAGGATCGGGGCGGAGGCGCGGGCGATGTCGATGACGTTGCCCACGAGGTAGCCGGTGGTCGGGCTGACCGAGACGGCCAGGTAGCCCGGGTCCTTGACGACGTTGATGAGGAGGAGCAGGGCGATCGCCACGACTCCCCAGAAGTACTGGCGGCGGATGATCCCGCCGAGGACGGAGCCCCGGGCGGGTCGGGTGTCGCTGCTCATGATGCGGCCTCCTGCGTGGCGCTCTCGAGGACGACGACGTCCTCGTCGACGACTCCCTCTGCGGCGATGGTAGTGACGATCGACTCCGCGGTGACAGAGGGACCGTTGAGGATCTCCGCGATCACGCGGTGGTCCTTCAGGACGATGATGCGGTCGCTGAGGCGGACGACCTCGTCGAGCTCGGACGAGATGAAGACCACGGCGACGCCTTCGCCGGCGAGGGCGACGACCTTCTCCTGGATCTCGGCCTTCGCTCCGACGTCGATGCCGCGGGTCGGCTCGTCGAGGATGAGGATCTCGGGGGCGGTGGCGAGCCAGCGGCCGAGGAGGACCTTCTGCTGGTTGCCGCCGGAGAGCTTGCTGATCGGGCGGTCGGGATCGGCGGGGCGCACGTTGAGCTCGACGAGGTACTTGCCGACGATCTCGTCCTTCTCCTTCTTGGAGAGGGGGCGGGCCCAGCCGCGCTTGGCCTGGACGCCGAGAATGAGGTTCTCGCGGACCGAGAGGTCGCGGATGATGCCCTCGTCGCGGCGGTTCTCGCTCGAGAACGCGATCTTGTGGGCGAGGCCGGCGGTCGGCGTCGGGACGTCGATCTTCTTGCCGTGCATCGTGATCTCGCCGGTGTCGGGCTTGTCGACGCCGTAGATCAGGCGCGCGAGCTCGGTGCGGCCGGAGCCGAGGAGTCCGGCGAAGCCGACGACCTCGCCGCGGTGCAGCGTCAGGTCGGTGCTCTCGATGGAGCCCTTCTTGCCGATGCCCTTCGCGGTGTAGAGCGGGGCGTCGCGGTAGAGGTGGTCCTGGCTCTCGCGCTCGGAGTCGAGGGAGCGCAGCGCTGCGATGTCCTTGCCGATCATCTTCGAGATCAGCGAGGTGCGGTCGAGCTCGTGGGTCAGGTACTCGCCGACGAAGGTGCCGTTGCGCAGCACCGTCAGGCGGTCGCTGATCGCGTAGACCTGGTCGAGGAAGTGCGAGACGAAGAGGATCGCGACGCCCTCCGCGCGGAGGCGGCGGATGACGACGAAGAGGTTCTCGACCTCGTTCGCGTCCAGGCTCGAGGTCGGCTCGTCGAGGATGAGCACCTTCGAGTCGCTCACCGTCGAGCGGCTGATGGCGACCAGCTGCTGCATCGCGATCGAGAGCGAGGCGAGCGACTGGCGCGTATTGAGGTGGCCGAGGCCGAGCTTCTCGAGCGCGACCTTCGCGGCCTGGTGGGTGGCCTTCCAGTTGATGCCGAAGGGTCCGCGGACCTCGTAGCCGAGCATCACGTTCTCTCCGATGGAGAGGTTCGTGACCAGGTTGACCTCCTGGTACACGGTGGAGATGCCTGCGGCCTGCGAGTCGGCGGTGCCGGTCAGGCGACGGGTCTCCCCGTCGATCACGATGTCTCCGCTGTCGATGCGGTAGACGCCGGTGAGGGCCTTGATGAGCGTGGACTTGCCGGCGCCGTTCTCACCCATGAGGGTGTGGACCTCGCCCGGGAACAGGCGGAAGTCGACGCCGTCGAGGGCTTTCACGCCGGGGAAGCTGATCGAGATGTTCTTCATCTCGACGATCGGAGGCGAACCTGTCATGTCGCGTCGTTCCGTTCTCGAGCGGGGCGCAGCCGAACAGGTGCGCCGAAGGATCGGAGCGACCGGGGCCGGCGGGAGGGCCGGCCCCGGTCGCTCCGGGTGGGTGGAGCCGCGTCGGGCGCGGCTACCGGTGGTGCTGAGCGACTAGAACTTGCGGTCGGGCAGCGCGGTGGTGGCGGCCTCGGGCGAGTCGAAGGTCTCGCTCGGGACGACGATCGAGGACTCGACCTTCTCGCCGGCCAGGGTCTTCTCGACCGCGTCGAGGGCGGTCTCGCCGAAGAGCGGGTTGTACTCGGCGACGAAGCTCAGCTCGCCGTCGGCCAGCGCCTGCAGGGCGTTCTTGGTGCCGTCGATCGTGGCGATCTTGACGTCGGTGCCGGGGGTGAGGCCGGCCTCCTGGACGGCCTGGACGGCGCCGAGGCCCATCTCGTCGTTCTGGGCGAAGACGAGCTGGACGTCGTTGTTGTTCGACTTCAGGACCGTCTCGAAGACGCTCTTGGCCTCTTCCGTGGACCAGTTCGCGGTCTGCGCGCCGATCTTGGTGAACTTCGAGTCGGCGCCGATGACCTCGTCCCAGCCCTCGTTGCGCTCGTTGACGACCGAGACGCCCGCGGGGCCCTCGAGCGTGAAGTACTTCGCGCCGTCGGGGAAGGTGGACTTGGCCCAGTCGGCGACCGAGGTGCTGACCGCGATGTTGTCGGGCGCGATGCGGGTCACGTAGAGGTCGGTGTTGTCCGGCTCGATGCCGCGGTCGATCAGGATGACCGGGATCTCGGCCTCCTGGGCGCGCTTGAGCGAGTCCTCCCAGCCCGAGCCCTCCGTGGCGGAGAGCAGGATGATGTCGACGCCCTCGTCCACGAAGGAGGTGAAGGAGTCGATCTGCGACTTCTGGTCTCCGTTGGTGGCGGGTGCGTACTTCAGGTCGAAGCCGGCGTCCTTGGTGAACGTGTCCTCGATGTTGGTCTCGTTCGCCTGGCGCCACGCGCCCTCGGGGCCGACGGCCACGAAGCCGACGGTGGTGAGGTCACCGCTCGAGCCGGAGCCCGAATCGGTGCCGGAACCGCCCGAGCAGCCCGCGAGACCGAGCGCGAGTGCGCCTGCTGCTGCGAAACCCAGGAACTGGCCGATACGCCTCGTCTTGGACATAGATCTCCTCCTTGAGATCGCGGGCGCGAAGAGAGCGCCCGAGATGATGGACCCCGAAGGGCCTCGAATGCGGGCCTAGCGGCCCGAGGTGCGGTGAGTGCAGGATGTGCAGTGGACGCCGGCCGAAGCAGCGCCGCGTCGAAATGTTACCGTGAACAATTCTTGTGACGCAACAGCGCGTCGGTGCGCTTCGGTAACGATCCGGTCGCGGGGTCCCGCAGGGCCCGATGGCAACCCTCTCCCCGGGGCTCAGGGCCGGGAGTAGCTTCCCTGGCCATGAAGCTCCCTCGATCGCGCTCCGTCCCCGCGACGGCCGCGGCGGCGGCCCTGGTGCTCGCGCTCTGCGGATGCTCCGCGGACGGCACGGCGGCCCGCCACGCGGCCGACGCCTTCCTCTCCGCGGTCGCCGACGGCGACGGCCGGGCGGCGTGCGCGCTGCTCACCGACTCCGCCCGCGAGGCCGTGCAGGACCGGGAGGGCGACTGCCCCGCCGGCGTGCTGGAGCTCGGGATCGCGGGAGACGGAGCCGGGGACGCCGAGGTCGACGGCCGGGCGGCGATCGTGCGCTCCGGCAGCACCGCGGTGTTCCTCACTCCGGGCGACGACGGCTGGCTGGTGAGGGCGGCCGGCTGCACGCCGGTGGCGGACGCGCCCTTCGAGTGCGTCCTGGACGGGAGCTGACGTGCGCACCGCCTCCGCCCTCTACTACGCCGTGATCGTGCTCGGCCTGATCGGGTTCTTCGCCGTCGGGATCCTGGGGAGATGAGCCGGATGCGCCGCTTCCTGCGCGAGAACGGGCTCTCGCTGTTCTTCCTCGCGATCTTCCTGCTCGCTCTCGCCGGGCAGTCGTTCGCCGGGCTCGCCGCCTACAACGACACCCAGACAGCGGAGGGGCTGCGGGAGGTCGGCTACTGGCGCTTCGTCACCTCCTCCGACTTCGCGATCGACGTCGCCGAGAACTGGCAGTCGGAGTACCTGCAGTTCTTCCTCTACATCGGAGCGACCGTCTGGCTCCTGCAGCGCGGCTCGCCCGAGTCGAAGCGGGTGGGCGAGGAGGGGCTGGAGACCGACGAGCAGCAGAAGGCGGGCGCGTCCGCGGAGGACGACTCGCCTCCCTCGGCCTCCGCCGGCGGCCTGAGGCAGGCGCTGTTCTCGCACTCGCTGCTGCTGGTGATGGGGGCGGTGTTCCTGCTGTCGTGGGCTGCGCAGTCGGTGACGGGCGTCGTGGCCTACAACGAGGAGCAGCTGACGAGCCTGGAGGCGCCCGTCGACTGGCTCGGCTACGTCTCCTCCGCCGACTTCTGGAACCGGACGCTCCAGAACTGGCAGTCGGAGTTCCTCGCGGTGGGCAGCATGGCGGCGCTCGCCGTGTTCCTGCGCGAGCGCGGGTCGAGCGAGTCGAAGAAGGTGGGGGACCCGCACGGGCGGACGGGTGTCTGAGCGCGGGTGCGCCTCCGGCCGGGCGGGAGCGGAGCGGGCGCGAGGCGAGCGGTCGGGATGTGAGCGGTCAGCGGGCGTCGGATCGGACCCGGATCTCGTCGCCCTCGAGGGCGAACCGCAGGGATGTGCCGATCGGGAACCGCTCGCGCAGGGCCTCCGGCGCTGCCGAGGTCACGGTGAACTGCGCGACCGCGGGGAACGCTCCGGCCGTGCAGCCCTGGAAGAACAGGCCGTCCTGCGGATCGGCGGTCCGCACGATGGAGAGGCACGAGCCGGCGCTCGCGGAGCGGCGCTGCCGGACGACGGTGAGCCCCGTGTCGGCGGGCAGGCTCTGCCGCACGACGGTGAGACCGCCGAAGTCCTCGGTGGTGACGGATCCGTCGAACCCCAGTCCCTCCCAGCCGGGGAGGTCGGTGCCGTTCGACAGGGGCAGCACGGCGACCTCGCGGCCGGGCTGCCCGTCCCCGGCGGTGGCGAGGAGGCTGGCCCCCACGGCGACGGCCGCCGTCGCGGCCAGCGCGGCGAGGAGGAGGAGGCTGCGCCGACGGGAGCGGCGGGGCGGGGCGTGGCCGAGGGGCTCGGACGCCTCGTCGGCGGAGGCGTCCGCGGGAGGTGCCGCGTCGTCGGGAGCGGCGTCCTCGGTGATCCCGTTCCCGGGAGCCGCCGCGTCCGGCCGTGCGGTGCCGGGGGCGGGACGGACGCGGGCCTCGAGCGCGGAGAGCCGTGCGAGCGCACCGGGGTCCCGCTCGATGTCGGAGCCGCGGCCGTACGCGCGCCGCTGCAGCTCCGCGAGCTCGTCCGGTCGCTGATCGTCCACCCCCGGATCCTCGCAGGCCCGGCGCCCGAGCGGGACCCGCGCGGCCCTCGAGGTCCTGGTGGTCGAGCGGTGTGCGGGGGTCCGGATACGCCGCGGTGCGGCAGCGCGACCAGCAGGGCTCGGCCCGCGATGCGGCCGGGGGAGGGTCAGTCGTCGTCGTCGAGGTCGTCGTCGCGGTCGGCGGCGATCATCTCGACGATGGTGTCGACGGTGAGCCAGGGGCCGTTGCTGACCTCGCCGATCTTCTCGCGGTCCTTGAAGACGACGATGCGGTCGCTGAGGCGCACCACCTCCTCCAGCTCGGACGAGATGTAGACGACGGTCACCCCCTCCTTCGCGAGCTGCGCGATGTGCGCCTGGATCTCGACCTTCGACGCCACGTCGATCCCGCGCGCCGGCTCGTCGAGCACGAGCAGCCGCGGACGGGTCGCGAGCCACCGCGCGAGGACCACCTTCTGCTGGTTGCCCCCGGAGAGGTACTTCACCGGGATGTCCGGGTCGGCCGGTGAGATGTTGAGCGCCTCGACGTAGGTGCGCACCAGCGTGTCCGTCTCGGCGGCCGAGAGCGGGTGCGCCCAGCCGCGCAGCGCCTGCAGGCCGAGCACGATGTTCTCGCGAAGGGAGAGGTCGCCGATGATCCCGTCCTCGCGCCGGTTCTCGCTCGAGTGGGCGATGCGGTGGCGCAGGCCCGACACCGGATCGGAGATGTGGGCGGGCTCGCCGTCGATCAGCACCTCGCCGGTGTCCGGCTTCTCCACTCCGCTCACCAGCGACGCCAGCTCGGTGCGCCCGGAGCCGCGCAGGCCCGCGAAGCCCACGATCTCGCCGCGGTGCAGCTCCAGATCCGTCGGGCCCACGGCGCCGCGGCGGCCGATACCGTGCGCGCGGTAGATCGCCGGGCCGACGGGCTGGCGCCGGTGCTCGCGGCGGTCGGAGCCGATCTGCCTCAGCGCGTCGATGTCCTTCCCGATCATCTTCGCGATCAGCTCGGCGCGGTCCATGGTGTGGGCCGGATACTCGCCCACGGTGCCGCCGTCGCGCAGAACGGTCAGCCGGTCGCTGAGGGTGAGGACCTGCTCGAGGAAGTGCGAGACGAACAGGATCGCCACACCCTGGTCGCGGAGCCTCCGCAGCACGGTGAAGAGGCGGGCCACGTCGCTGAGGTCGAGGCTCGAGGTGGGCTCGTCGAGCACCAGCACGCGCGGCCGGTCCACCATCGCCCGGCTGATCGCGACCAGCTGGCGGATCGCCGGGGAGAGCGAGCGCAGCGGCAGGTGGGAGTCGAGGTCCTCCAGGCCCAGCTCGGCGAGCATCTCGGCCGCCCGGTCGTGGGTGCGCGACCAGGAGATGCCGAAGCGGCCGCGGACCTCGTGGCCGAGCATCACGTTCTCGCCGATGCTGAGGTTGTCGGTGAGGCGCTCGTCCTGGAACACGGCCGTGATGCCGGCGGCCTTCGCCTCCGCGGGGCCGTTGAAGCGGCGGGCGACGCCGTCGACGAGGATCTCGCCCGCGTCGGGCTGGTGGATGCCGGTGAGGGTCTTGATCAGCGTGGACTTGCCCGCGCCGTTCTCGCCCATCAGCCCGTGGATCTCGCCCGGCACCAGCCGGAGGTTCCCGTCCTTCAGAGCGGGTCCGGAGGCGAAGGAGACGCGGATGCCGGTCATCTCGACGACGGGTGCCGCGGAGCTCCGGGTCGTCCTCGATGAGATCGCCACGTGCCGTCCTCGGTTCGTGTGCGGCGCGCCGTCAGGGTCCGGCGTGCCAGGGGCTGCCGCCGATGATACGCGAGCGCGTGCGGCGGGACGGGAACAGGAGGGTCACGATCGGGGAGCGGCCGTGGAGGAGCGGATCACCAGCTCCGTGGAGATCCGGGTGCGCTGCGGGATCTCCTGGCCGCGGATCCGCGCGTGGATCACCTCCGCGACCGTGGTCCCGAGCTTGTCGAAGTCCTGGCGGACCGTCGTCAGCGGCGGGAGGAAGTGGCGCGCGGTGGGCAGGTCGTCGAAGCCGACGATGCTCACGTCCTCGGGCACGCGGATCCCCTGCTCGACGAGGCCGTGGATCACTCCGAGCGCCATCTCGTCGTTCGCGACGACCATCGCGGTGAAGTCGGGGACCGACTGCAGGCTCGCGGCGAAGTCGTACCCGGAATCCGGGGTCCAGTCGCCGATGACGATCGGGCGCTCGTGCATCCCCCACGACTTCGCGCGGCTGTGGAACGCGCGCTCGCGGGCCCGTGCGTCGAGCCAGTCGAGGGGGCCGGAGAGATGCAGCACGTCGCGGTGGCCGAGGTTGCCCAGGTGGTCGACGGCCTGGAACATGCCGGCCTGCTGATCGACCGAGACGGTGAGGAAGCTCGGGTCCTTGTCGCTCTTCACCACGAGCGTCGGCACGCCGATCTCGACGGTGCGGAGGGTCGCCACCGAGGAGGAGCGCGGCGCGATCACGCAGAGCGCGTCGATCCCGAGGCCCATCAGGTGGCCGATCGCGTCGGTGGGGGTCATCTCGAGGTCCGGTCGCAGCGCGACGGAGGTGATCGAGTACCCCTTCTCGCGGGCGGCGCGCTCGATCGCGCGGAGGGTGCTCGACGGTCCGTACTCGGCGCCGCTCTCGATCATCACGCCGATGCGGTCGGTGCGCTGCGTGACGAGGGAGCGGGCGGCGATGTTCGGCCGGTAGTTGAGCTCGTCGACCGCCTCGAGGACCTTCTGGCGGGTCGACTCCTTGATGTTGGGGTGCCCGCTGAGCACACGCGACACGGTCATGTGCGAGACGCCCGCGACCGCCGCGACATGACGGAGGTTCGGCCGATCGGCCATGAGAGGACCTCCTCCGCTCCCCGGGCGGGTGAGCCGCGCCACCCCGGCACGGACGAGGCTCAGAGGGCTCGGCTGCCGGGGGTGGCACCAGCATAGTCAGGCGGGGCCGACCGCCCGGTGGGCGCCCCTGCGCGGGCGGGCATCGGGCGATCCGCTCCGGGATCCGCCGTGGTGCGGGGAGGGCGGGTACTCTCGGGAGCCTCATGGCACGCGACAACGAACCGACCGTCACCCTCACCGATCCGCTCGAGGAGCGCCTGCGGGCGCAGGTCGCCCGCGAGGGGGAGCGCACCGTCGCCCTGCGATCCGCGGCCCTGCTCACCGGCGGCTACGAGGGCGAGTCCTTCCTCCTCACCGTGGGCGGCGAGCACGCCGACGGGATCCTCAAGGGAGCGCCCTCCCTCTACTGGCCCGAGCTCTGGGGCGCCCGCGCGCTCCTCTACGTCTGGGACGACGACGCCGCCGACGCGGTGACCGCCGGACTCGCGAACCCCTCCTGGCGCGTCCGCGAGATGTGCGCCCGCGTCTGCGCCGAGCGCGTGCTGGGCGGGCAGAAGAAGCTGTCGCGGCTCACCACCGACGAGCACCCCCGCGTCCGCTCGGCCGGCGCGCGCGCTCTCGTCGCGGCCGCTCTGGCGGGGATCTCCTCCGGTCGCGACGCGAAGGGCGAGTTCGCGGCGAGCGTCGAGGCCGTCCTGACGGGCATGCTCCGCGACCCGGACCGCGACGTCCGCCGCGCCGCGCAGCAGTCGGCCGACGCGCTGCGGGACGCCCGCTCGGCCTGAGCGGACCGCCCGCGGTCGATGCGTCGCGAAGGGCTGCCTGCCGGCTCCGATGACGACCGTTCGTGACGCCTCGTGGCCCCGGGGGCTCAGCCGACCAGGTGCGTCGCGCGCTCGAAGGCGCGCTTGAGCTCGTCGCGCTTGCGGGGCTGGCTCATCGCCCGCTGACCGGGGCTCCACGAGTCGATGACGGTGGGGCCGTCGACCAGGTACGGCTCGATGTTCTTCTTCCAGCCGCTGGTCGGCGCGGTCCCGGCGTTGACGACGACCCGCAGGTCGGGGAGCAGCGGGAGGAGCCGACGCAGCTCCATCGCGCCCTGCCGCACCTCGTCCGCGTCGGCGACGCCGTCGAGCCGCCACGGCACGATGTTCCAGACCAGCGTGCGGGCGTGCAGTCCGACCTCGTCGCGGAGGGCCCAGGTCGCCGCGGCCGTCGCGTCGTCGTTGTCGACGGAGACGAAACCGGAGCCGCCGGGGCCCGCCGACATCGGTCCCGGGGCCTCCAGCACGAGGAGCGCGCGCGCCTCGACGCCCGCCTCGGCCGGGTCGAAGTCGGGCACGACGGCGTCGGGATGCCTGCGGGTACGCCGGGCGAGGAGCTCCTCGCGGAACGCCCGGAGGGGCTGCACCGAGGGCTCGTCCTCGAGCAGGGCCCGGCGCTCATCGAGGGCGGAGCGGTCGCGGAAGCCGTACGGCTCGGTCAGGAACACCCTCCGAGGTTAGTCGCGATCCGCGTCGCGGCGGTGTGCGGATGCGATCGACGAGGGCGCTCGTCGTCGTCGTCCCAGCGATCGCAGCACGACTGACAGGAGGCGCACGCCGGCCGACGGCCGGCGTGGAGGAGCGGACCTCGGCCGTGCTGCCGCGTGCACCGTGACGATCCCGTTCCGGCCGCCCGCCGCGTCCTCGCCGAGGATCCGCCGCGACAAGGACGGAAACCAGTTGACCGGTACCGCGTACAGCGCTTCCGTCGCCGAGGCGGCCGCCCGCGCCTCCGCCTACAACAGCGCCCTCCTCTCGGCCTGTGACGCCGCAGCGAACGACTGCATCTGGGACGGTGGAGCGATCACTCGGATGAGCGTTCCCCTGAGCACCATCGCGACCGACGTCGACTACTTCCATCCCAACGTGAGCGGACAGGCGAAGATCGCAGCGACCACCTGGAACGCCTGGGGTCTGCCGCTGGGCGGCACCACGCCGACCCCGACGCCGACCTCGACGCCGACCTCGACGCCCGCCGTCGACACGATCGCGCCCTCCGTCCGGATCACCTCGCCCGCGACGGGAACGACCGTCGGCTCCAGCGTGACCTTCGTCGCCTCCGCCACCGACAACGTCGGCACGACCCGCGTCAGCTTCTGGAGCGGCTCGACCAGGCTCGGCGACGCTACCAGGGCCACCGACGGATCCTGGCGCCTGACCGTCTCCACCTCCGCCTATCCCGCGGGCAGGTACAGCATCACCGCGCGTGCCCTCGACGCCGCCGGGAACGAGGGACGCAGCGCCGCCGTCTCCATCACGCGCTGATCCCGGAGTGAGGCACCGGGCTCCGCCGACCGGTTCGCGGAGCCCCGTCCACGCGCGAGCAGGGCCCAGGTGCCCGCCCTCCTGCGTGACCCCGGCAGGGCCTGGCTAGCGCCGATCCGGGCTCCTACCGTCGGGACTGCAGTCAGGAGCAGGCAACCGGAGGGGGTCATCGTGTCGGACGAGCCGTCAGTGAGCATCGACGTCGCGTACGTCGACGGGGGTTCCCCGCATCAGGTGCTGGACGTGTACAGCAGGGCGGTTTCCCCGGCCGAGGACGCCGCTCGGCCGGCCGTCGTGCTGATCCACGGGGGCGGGTGGTTCCGGGGGGACAAGAGCAAGGAGCGGGCGCTCGCGACGATGCTGGTCGACGCCGGCTACCTCGTGTTCGCGGCCGACTACCGCGAGGCTCCGGACTCGGTCTTCCCGGCCAGCAGGGACGACGTGCTCGCCGCGGAGCGGTGGGCGGTCGCGTCCGAGTGGGCGTTCGACCGCAGCAGGCTCGCGTTCTTCGGCGGATCGGCGGGCGGGAACCTGGTCGTGGAGGCCGCGATCGCCACCGGCCGGCCCGCCGTCAGCTGGTCGGGGATGTTCGATCTCCTCGGCATCGTCGAGGCGACCGACGACCTCCCGGCCACGCCGACCACGCAGGACCTCGACGCGATGAAGAGCGCCGACATCAACCAGACCGGCCGGAACGACGCCTTCCTGCGCTGGACGATCCTCAACGAGGTCGGAGGCGACCGCGGGCTGCTCACCGCCGCCTCCACAACGCGACACGCCTCCCCGGACGGCGGACCGGTGTTCCTGGCCAACTCGCTGGGCGAGTTCGTGCCTGTGAGCGACGCGCAGGCCATGCAGGCGGCGCTCTCCGCGGTCGGAGTCGCCAGCACGCTGCAGCTGATCCCGGGCACGCGTCACGCCGAGGGGTACACGGAGGCGGCCATCGGACCCTCGCTCGCCTTCCTCCGCGACGCCCTCCCTCCGGCCCGAGCATGACGACGACGGTGTTCGCCGGAGTCGGTGACGTCTTCTACTTCGTCGACGACCTCGACGCCGCGGTCGCCTGGTACTCGGCGCGGCTCGGGCGCGAGCCCGTCGTCCGCGGCGGTGCGCTCGTCGCCTTCGACCTGGACGGCACCCGCCTGACGCTTCACGAGCGGGACGAGCTGAACCGGCCCGGACCCGACGGCACGAGCCCGTACTGGACGGTGCCCGACGTCGACGCCGTCGTCGCCGACTGGACGGCGAACGGCGCCGTCGCCCACCGCGGCCCGAAGACGGTGTTCACGGGGGAGCGGCTGTGCCAGCTGCTGGACCCCTTCGGCAACCTCTTCTCGGTGCGGCAGGCCGTGCCCCGTGACTGAGGACGTCGCTCCCGCTCCCGCTCCCGCTCCCGCCCCTCCGGCGACACCGTCCGCACCGGCGCAGCCGTCCGCCTGGGCGCCCATGGCGATCACCGCCTTCCGGGTCCTGTGGTTCGCCCAGCTGGGCAGCAACATCGGCACCTGGATGCAGACCGTCGGAGCCCAGTGGTACCTGGTCGAGGCGGCCGCGGGCGCTGCGGTCGTCGCGCTCGTGCAGACGGCGAGTCTGGCGCCCTCGATCCTGGTCGCCCTCCCCGCGGGCGTGCTGGCCGACTCGCTCGACCGCCGGCGGCTGCTCATCTGGGGGTCGTCGGCGAGTGCGCTGCTGGCGGCCGCTCTGACGGTCGTGGCGGCGGTGGGCGCGCTGACGCCATGGACGATCCTGGCCTTCACCTTCCTCCTCGGCATCACCTCCACCCTGACCTCGCCCGCCTGGCAGGCGATCCAGCCGGAGCTCGTGCCCCGGAACCTGATCGCGGCGTCGTCGGCCCTCGGCGGCGTGACGGTGAACGGCGCCCGCGCGGTCGGCCCTGCCCTGGCGGGGGTCGTCCTCTCGGCGTTCGGCGCTCCGGTGGTCTTCGGCATCAACG
Organism: Rathayibacter sp. AY1B6; assembly: GCF_002932755.1. NCBI lineage: Bacteria > Bacillati > Actinomycetota > Actinomycetes > Micrococcales > Microbacteriaceae > Rathayibacter > Rathayibacter sp. AY1B6. Next base: position 130,534 of record NZ_PSWL01000005.1, on the reverse strand, counting down.
CCCTGAGCTTCATCGGCGCCGTGCTCGCCCTGCTCTGGTGGAAGCGTCCGGCGCAGACCGGCCTCGACGACCGCGAGCAGTTCGGCGCGGCCCTGAGGGGAGGGATCCGGTACGTCGCCTCCGCGCACCTCGTCCGCCGGATCCTCCTCCGCTCCGCGCTCTTCGCCCTGCCGGCCAGCGCGCTCTGGGCGCTGCTGCCGCTCACCGCGAAGCGGCTCCAGCTCGACTCGAGCGGCTACGGCTTCCTCCTCGGGGCGCTGGGGGCCGGCGCCGTGCTCGGCGTCTTCGCCCTGCCGCTCGCCCGTCGGAAGCTCTCGGACGACGTCGTCATCGGGGCGAGCGCCGTGCTGTTCGCGGCGGGGACGCTCGCGGTGGCCTTCCTGCCTCTCGTCCCGGCGCTGGTTCTGCTGGTCCTCGCGGGGCTGGCGTGGATCGGGACCCTCACCGTGCTGAACGCGGCGCTCCAGCTCACGCTGCCGCAGTGGGTGCGGTCCCGGGGAGCCTCGATCTACATCCTGGTCTTCATGGGGACGATGGCGGTCGGCTCGATCGGCTGGGGCCTGGCGGCGCAGGTGCTCGGCACCGCGCCCGCGTACACCGCGGCGGCCGCTCTGCTCCTCCTCGTGGCGGCCAGCGTGCGGGTGCTGCCCCTCCTGCCGGGGACGGGGACCGTCGACCGCAGCATCTCGATGTCGTGGCCCACGCCCACGCTGGTGTTCGAGCCGGAGCCGACGGACGGGCCGGTGATGGTGCAGATCTCGTGGACGGTCCGCCCCGACTCCCTCGCCGACTTCCGGTCGGCCGTGCGGCTGCTGGAGAGCTCCCGCCGCCGGACCGGCGCCTCGCGGTGGGCGCTCTACCGGAGCGGGGAGGAGGCCGACGTGCAGCTGGAGACGTTCATGGTGCCCTCGTGGGGCGAGTTCCGACGGCAGGAGACCCAGCGGCTCACCGGCCGCGACCGCGAGATCCGCGCGGCGGCGCTGGCCCACGCCGACGGCGACCCCGTCGAGCGGCACTTCTTCCCGAGCGCGCCGCCCTCCTCCTGAGGGAGGGCGGCGGCGAGCCGTCCCCGTGACCGCCGGAGCGCCGCACGGCGAGCGGTGTCTCGGCGGCAGGCGGAGGCCTCGGAGCGACTCCAGCGCGGAAGGGGAGGAGCGCCGCGGTCAGCCGCCGACGGTGGACCCGAAGCCGGACTTGCCGGAGGAGCCGAAGCCGCCGGAGAGGGTGGCCTTCGAGCCGACGGTCGAGCCGGCCGGGGCGCGCTGCACGACGTCGGGCTGGGTCGCTCCGCGGGCCGCGAAGCCGCCCGACGCGACGGGCGCCCAGCTGGTCGCCCGCGTCGAGTTCCAGCGCGAGGACGCGAAGATCAGCGGGCCGAGCCAGAAGCCGCCGGCGTAGTGCCCGCGGTACTCGTCGGTCGCCTCGCACAGCTGCTCGGGGTCGTCGCCGACCTCCTCGCCCTGCGCCTGGAGCTGGGCGATCTGCTCCCGCACGTCGGCGAGGCAGTCCTCGCGGCTCGCGTAGACGGGGCGCTCGGCGTTCTCGGGGATGACGTAGTCCTGGCCGTCGGCTCCCGTCGCGACGACGCCGTCGGTCGAGGGGCCGCCGTTGGCGAGGGCGACGGCCAGGCCGACCGCGCCGACCGCGACCGCGCCGCCGATGAGCAGGCCGCGGCGGTTCTTCGCGATGCCGCTGATGCCGACGCTCCGGGAGCGGTGGGGAGCGGTGCGGGTGGGGCCGCCGCCGTCGCCGGAGCCGCGGCCCGCGCCGCCGGTCGGCGTGCCGGGGCCGGCCCCGGGCTCGCGGCTGCCCCAGTCGTTCCCGGAGCTCGGCGTCCCGGGATCGCCGGGGGTGCGGTCGTCGTCCGTCATCGGGTCTCCTCGTCCTGGGGGCGGGCCGCGCGGGTGTCCTGCGGCCGGTCGTGCTCGGGGGCGCCGTACGCGGGCGCGGGGGTGCCGGGCGCGGGAGCGCCGTAGGCGGGGGCGGCGCGGTGCTCGGGGCGGGAGGAGACCGACGCGGCGTCCGCGGCCGTCGCGGCCCCGTCGCTCCGTCCGCCCTCGATGTAGTGGGGGACGAACTCCGCCAGGTCGCCGGTGATCAGGCCGCTCGTCTCGCGCACGTCGATGCCGGCCGGGGTCTCGCCGACGATCCAGCTGCCGATGACGACGGTCCTCCCGTCGACCCGGGCCAGCTCGGCGCGCTCCTGGTGGATGAAGCCCTCCGCGCCGTAGCTGCCGCCGTTCTCGGCGACGACCGAGCCGTCGGCGTCGAGGACCGTCACGTTCGCACCCTCCCGGCCCAGGCGCGGCTTGCGCACCTGCGCGGTGCCGGGCAGCGGATGCACGGAGGCGGGCAGCAGGTTCGGGTGGCCGCGGAACATCTCCCACAGCACCACCAGCAGCTGCTTGTTGCTGAGCAGGAGCTTCCACGCCGGCTCGACCCAGCGGGTGCGCTCGCGCCGGTCGAGGAGCAGGCCGCCGAACTGCTCGCCGAGCATCCACTCCCACGGGTACAGCTTGAAGACGTGGCGGAGCGGCTCGCCGTCGCCGTCGAGGAAGCCGGCGCCGTCGAGCTCGTAGCGGATGTCCTCGACGAAGATCAGCTTGGGGTCGAAGCCGGCCTGCGCCGCGGTCTCGGCCATGTAGGCGACGGTGTCGGCGTCCTCGACGATCAGCTCGCCGTCTCCGGAGTCGTGCAGCGACGCGAGGTGCAGGCGCGCGCCCTCGTCGAGCGACCAGCGCTCGAGGCGGAGGTGGCGCCACTGCTCGACGAGCTGCTCGTGCAGGCTGTTGAACTGGTCGGCGTCGGGCCCCTTCGTCTCGACGAGCCACTGCCACTGGGCCGCGGCCGTCTCGACCAGCGAGGTCGGGGTGTCGGCGTTGAACTCGAGCAGCTTCACTGCGCCCGCGCCGTCGTAGGCGAGGTCGAAGCGGCCGTAGACCGTGGGGTCGTCCTCGTCCCACGAGGTGCGCACCAGGTCGTGGAAGCGGGGCGGGATGCCGAACTCGGCGAAGCGGCCCTTCCGCACGACGAGCTCGCACGCCTCCATGCAGAGGTCGAAGAGCTCCGAGGTCGTGCGCTCGAGCAGGTCGATCTCGGCGGGCTCGAAGGAGTAGGCCGCGGACTCGTTCCAGTAGGGGCGGCCGCCCTCGGAGGGGAGGTCGTAGAAGCTGAAGCCGATCTCGTCGCAGCGGGTTCGCCAGTCCGGTCGCGGAGTGAGGGTGTGTCTGCGCATGGTGTCCGGCAAGTGTAGGTCGGGTGTCCGCACGAGGGCAGGGGGTGGCGCCGTCCTCCGCGCTAGCCTCGACGGGAGCGAAAGGCCGTGCCATGACCGCACCCCTCCCGCTCGCGGGCGTCCGCGTCCTCGAGCTCGGCAACTTCATCGCGGCGCCCACGGCGGGCCGGCTCCTCGCCGACTTCGGCGCCGAGGTGATCAAGGTGGAGCGGCCCGGCACGGGGGACGAGCTGCGCCGCTGGCGGCTGCACGAGGGGTCCGAGACCTCGCTCCTCTTCCACACGATCAACCGCAACAAGCGCTCGATCGCGCTCGACCTGCGCACGGACGAGGGGCGCGACGCCGTCCGCCGCCTGGTCGCCGAGTGCGACGTGGTGCTCGAGAACTTCCGGCCCGGCACGCTCGAGCGCTGGGGGATCGGGCCGGACGTGCTCGACGAGGCCCGGCCCGGCATCGTGATCGGCCGGATCTCCGCGTTCGGGCAGACCGGCCCGCTGTCGGCCCGCCCCGGGTTCGCGGCCGTCGCGGAGGCGATGGGCGGGTTCCGCGAGCTCGTCGGCGACCCGGACCGGCCGCCTGTGCGCGTCGGCGTCTCGATCGGCGACTCGATCGCCGGGCTCTACGCGGGCTACGGAGTGATGATGGCGCTGTTCCAGCGCGAGACCCGCCGCTCCGCGGGGCTGGATCCGGCACCGCTGGCGGAGCGGGTCGTCGACGTCGCGCTGCACGAGGCGATGTTCTCGATGACGGAGTCGCTGATCCCCGACTACCAGGCGCACGGCATCGTCCGGGAGCGCGTCGGCGGGCGGATGGAGGGCATCGCCCCGACCAACGCCTACACGTGCGGCGACGGGGCGAGCATCGTGATCGCGGGGAACGCGGACGCGATCTTCCAGCGGCTGATGGCGGTGATCGGCCGCGCCGACCTGGGCGAGGATCCCGCGCTCGCCTCGAACGAGCAGCGCTGGGCCCGGCGCGACGAGCTGGACGCGGCGATCGGCGCGTGGACGGCGGGCCGCACCTCCGCAGAGGCGCTCGCGGTCCTCGACGACGAGGGCGTCCCCTCCGGGCCGATCTACACGGCGGCCGACATCAGCGCGAGCGAGCAGTACGCGGCGCGCGACATGATCCAGCCCTTCGACGTCGAGGACGCCGGCGGCACTCTGCGCGGCGTGGGCTTCCCGGGGATCGTGCCGGTGCTCGGCGGACGCTCCCTCCCCATCCGCTCGCTCGCGCCCGATCTGGGCCAGGACACCGAGGAGGTGCTGGGGATGCTCCGGCGCACCGATCCCGCTGCTGCTCCAGCCGCCGCTGCCGCTGCCGAGGAGGCCGGCCGGTGACCGCGCTCGCCTCCGCGCGCCTGCGCGACGTCACCCTCCGCGACGGCCTGCAGCTCACCGGCAAGCTCCTGACCACCGAGCGCAAGGTCGACCTCGCGCGCACGCTGCTCGCCGCGGGGGTGCCCGAGCTCGAGATCGGCTCGCTCGCGCGCGGCGACCTCGTCCCTCCGATGGCCGACACCCTCGACGTCATCGCCGCGCTCACCCCTGAGGAGCTGGAGCGGTGCTGGGTGTGGGTCGCGACTCCGCGCCACGTGGAGCGCGCGGCCGCTGCGGGGGCGCGCCGCTTCCAGTACTGCTTCTCCGCGTCGGACTCGCACAACCTCGCCAACGTCGGCCGACCGACCGAGGCGAGCCTGGCCGCGATGCCGGAGGCGGTCGCGCTCGCAGAGAGCGTCGGCGGGCGGATCCAGCTGTGCATCGCCACCTCGTTCACCTGCCCGTTCGAGGGTCCGGTCGCCCCGGAGCGCGTGCTCGCGATCGCGCGCGATCCGCGGGCGGAGGGAGCGGCGGACGTGGTCGTCTGCGACACGCTCGGGCAGGCGCACGCCGGCCAGGTGGCGTCGCTCGTCTCGCGCGTGGCCGCGGAGACCCCGCCCCGCGAGATCGTGTTCCACGGGCACGACACCTGGGGCTCGGGAGTCGCGAACGCGATCGCGGCCGTGCAGGCCGGAGCCGCGGTGGTCGACGGCGCGCTCGGCGGCCTCGGCGGCTGCCCCTTCGCGCCGGGCGCCAGCGGGAACACCGCCACCGAGGACCTCCTGTTCGCCCTGCGCCCGGAGTGGTTCACGCCCGGCGCGCTCGCGGTCCTCGTCGGCGAGTCGGAGTCGCTGCTCGCGGAGCTCGGCGAGCCCGGCCGCTCGAAGGCCTCGCAGGGCGCCCGCTCGAACGCGCCGGCCTTCCCCTGGGCGCTGCCCGCCTGAGCAGTGCCCTTTCGAGGCCGCCGGTCCGACGCGTCACGAACGGTCGCTCCGGGGCTCGGATGACGACCGTTCGCGACGCATCGCCCGAGCGCGGGGCGGAGGAGCGCGGCGGAGCGGCGCGTCAGCGCGCGAGCAGTGCGGTGAGGCGGGCGCGCTCGCCGCGGAGGACGTCGGCCAGGAGGACGGAGCCGGGGGCGGCGAGCCAGCGCTCGAGGGAGACGTCGAAGAGGGCGGAGGCGGTGAGCGCGGCGAGCGCGGCGTCCTCGGGCGAGACTCCGGCGTCGACGAGGGCGGAGCGCATGCTGTCGGCGAGGGCGGCCGACTTGAGGAGCTCGCGCTCGCGCAGCTGCGGCTCGGAGCGCACGACGGCGCGGCGCGCGGCGATCCCGGCGCGCCAGGTCTGGAGCTCGTCGGCGGCGGCCTCGAGGCCGTGCATCAGGAGCGCCATCGTGTCCAGGCCCGCGGGGGCGTCGGCGAGCAGGCGGCCGACGATCTCGGGGAACTCGCGCTCGCGGAGGAAGAGGACGTCGCGCTTGTCCGCGAAGTGGCGGAAGAAGGTGCGCGTGGTGAGTCCGGCGCGCTCCGCGATCGCGGGGACGGTGGTGCCCGCGTAGCCGTGCTCGGCGAAGAGCTCCATCGCCGCCTGCTCTAGGCGGAGGGCGGCGTCGGGGGCCCAGCGTGACATCCGCCCAGAATAGCTGACGACATGATGTGTCATCAGGAGTAGGGTGACGACACGTCCTGCCATCACTTCCGACTGGAGCCGCCCGTGCCCGAGAACACCGCCGCCCTGCTGACCGCCCCGCGGGCCGACCTCGTCGTCCGCCCCACTCCGATGCCCGTCGCCGGACCGGGGGAGGTCCTGCTGCGCAACCGCGCCCTGGCCGTGAACCCGGTCGACGAGATGAAGCAGTGGACGGGCGACCTGATGTTCCGGTGGGTGCCCTACCCGGCGGTGCTGGGGGAGGACGTGGCCGGAGTGGTCGAGGCGGTCGGTTCCGGAGTGACGCGCTTCGCCGTCGGCGACCGGGTCGTCGCGTACGCGGTCGGGATGGAGCGCGGGCGCCGGAACCGCGACGAGGGCGCCTTCCAGGAGTACACGGTCGTGCGCGAGGACCTGGCGGCGCCGATCCCCGACCGGATGGGCTTCGAGGAGGCGGCGGTGCTGCCGCTCGCGGTCTCGACGGCGGCGACGGCGCTGTTCCAGCGGGACCACCTCGCCCTGCCGCACCCGAGCGTCCCGGTCCGCCCGACGGGCAGGACGGTCGTGGTCTGGGGCGGGACGACGAGCGTGGGGAGTAACGCGATCCAGCTCGCCGTCGCCTCCGGGCACCGGGTGGCGACGACCGCGTCACCCCGCAACCACGAGCGGATGCGCGAGCTGGGCGCCGAGATCGTGCTCGACTACCGCAGCCCCACCGTCGTCGCCGACCTGGTCGCGGCGCTCGCGGGCCACGAGGTCGCGGGGGTGCTCGCGATCGGCACGGGCTCCGGTGCCCCGTCGGTCGCGGTCGCCGCGGCCACCGGAGCGCGACGCGTCGCCCTGGCCAGCCCCTCCGTCTCGTTCGGCTCGCTCCCGCGGCGGCGCGGTCTCAGCGCCGCGTTCGTGCGGACGATGCTGCGCGTGGTCGGCGGCACCGCGGCGCTGCAGATCGCGGCCCGGCGCCACGGCATCCGCGCCCGCTTCGTCTGGGGCGGCTCGCTGATGACGAACGAGGTGGGGCCGATGCTGTGGCGCGACCACCTGCCGACGGCGCTCGCCGAGGGCCGCCACGTCTGCGCCCCCGCACCCGAGGTGGTGGGCGAGGGGCTCGCCGCGCTGCAGCCCGCCCTCGACCGGCTGCACCGGGGCGTGTCGGCGGTGAAGCTGGTCGTCCGGCTCTGAGGTGGCGCTGTCGCCGCCCGCCCGAGCCGTGCCGCGGAGTGGCCGCTGCGCCGGGGCCTCGGTATCGTGGCGCGCTCCGACGCGACCCGAGGAGACCCCGTGATCCGCCGCACCGCCCCCGGAGCCGCCGCGCTCCTCCTGCTCGCCCTGACCGGCTGCTCCGCCGGGTCGTCGCCTGCGGCGTCTCCGGCCGCCACCCCGGAACCGGTCGGCGGCCTCGGGGTCGCCGTCTCCGCGCTCTGCGAGGCCGGCTCCGATCCTCAGTGCGTCCCGGTCGGCGGGCAGGACGTCCTCGTCGATCCCGAGGACTTCACCCGCGCGGGCGTCGCGGCGGTCGAGGCCGATCCGGGCGCAGGAGTCGTCGACGTCCGGTTCGACGAGGCGGGCGCCGCCCTCCTGCGCCGCGGCTCGCAGGCGGCGATCGGCGAGGGGGCCGACGCCCGGCTCCTCCTCCGCGCAGGCGACCGGGTCGAGTCGGCGCTCTCCGTGATGCAGCCGATCGAGGGAGACACCGTGCAGATCGTGCCGGCGGAGGGCGACGCGCAGGGGCTCGTCGACCGCATCCTCGCCGGCTGACGCGCCCCCTAGGATCGCCGCATGGCGAAGGGGATCCGCACGCAGCGCACGCAGGCGCTCCTCCTCGCCCAGCCCTGGGCCCTCTCGCTGGTGAGCGCCGTCTTCGTGGCGGGGATGCTCTGGCTGGCGGCGGATGCGGGCTGGGATCTCGGCGCCGTCGTCGGCGGCGGACGCCGGCACGCGCCGCTGTGGCTGGTGCTCCTGCTCGGCCTGCCGCTGTTCGGCGCCGGAGTGGTGCTCGGCGCGGTCCGGCAGGTGCGGCTCCTGCGGCGGCCGGCGGAGCCGCCGATCCCGAGTCCGGAGGCGGAGCGGCTGCGGCGCGAGGCCGCCGGCTGGCTCAGCCGGCGCGATGGCGAGCGGGCGGCGCCGGACGGGACCGGCGGCGCTGGGGGAGGCGCCGGCAGCACTCCGGACGGCATCCGCGGCGCTCCCGGTGGCACGGACGACCCGCGGGACGAGGACCGCTGACCGCGCCTCAGAGGTGCAGCATCCCCCAGTCGATGATCACGGCCAGCGCCGTGTAGGCCGCGGCCACTGCTCCGACCGCCTTGCCCGCGCGGTCCAGGTCGGCCTGCGGATCCGGTCCGGCGTCGGCGACGACCCGGAGCAGTGCTCCGACCAGCGCGATCAGCGTGATCGCCAGGATCCAGACCTTGAGCGACGCGTGCGGATCGACGTGCGCGAGCGTCAGCGCGACGACCGGCACCGCCACCACGAGCGCCGACGCCAGCACCAGGAGGCAGCCGCGCCGGGTGAGGCCGGTCGGTCCGAAGGAGCCGCCGCGCATCCAGGCGCGCACGCGCTGCCTCCGCGAGGGGGGCGGACCGCCGGCGGAGTCCGCGTCGGTCGAGGGACCCCAGTCCTGCGCCGTCGTCATCGCGCGGTGCCGGAGCGGTCGGGAGTCGGGCTGGGCCGCATCGGGTCCTCCAGGAGACGAGGGGGCGCGTCGGACGGCAGTGCCGACCCCTCAGTCTCGGGAGTGCATCCGGCAGCGGCAAGCGCCTCTTCCGGACATGTCCGGAAGAGGACGCTCAGGCCCGTCCCTGCAGGATCAGGTTCCAGTACACCCACGGGAGGACGCGGCGGTCGGCGAAGTAGGTGAGGCGACGCTCCTTCGCCAGGCCCGTCCAGAAGGGGACGGTCGGCTTCGGTCGGTAGCGGTCGTCGAACTCGGCGAACACCACGCTCGAGCGCGAGACCACGAAGGGGCAGACGGAGTAGCCGTTGTAGACGCGGGGGAGCGGGCGCCCCTTCTGCGCGGCGACGAGGTTCTTCGCGAGCGTGGTGGTCTGCTGGCGCAGCGCTCCTCCGGACTTCGAGTTGACCGTGGCCGCCGCGTCGCCGAGCGCCCAGACGTCGGGGAACCGCGGGTGCCGCAGGGTCAGCGGGTCGACCTCGACGAACCCGCCCTCGTCGCCCTCGGCGGCCAGTCCGGTGCCGGCCAGCCAGTCGGGGGCCGACTGCGGAGGCACGGCGTGCAGCACGTCGTAGGACAGCGTCTCGCGCGGGCCGTCGGTCGAGCGCCGTGCGCGGTCGGGGCCGGGGAGCGCGGTCGCGCGCTCGTCGACGGCGAGGACGACCCGCCGCTCGGCCGCGTCGACCTCGACCAGCTCGCGGCCGTAGCGGACCTCGATCCCGTACTCCGCCACCTTCCGCTCGAGCTCGGAGTCGATCAGCGGCATCCCGAACAGGGTGGGGGTGGGCACGACGAGCACGACGCGGATGCGGTCGAGGACGCCGGTCGCGCGCCAGTAGTCGCAGGCGAGGTACATCGGCTTCTGGGAGGCGCCGGAGCAGGTGCCCGGGCCGCCGGGCTGCGTGAAGACGACGGTGCCGGAGCGGACCTCGCGGAGCACCTGCGACGCCTTGCGGGCGTACTCGTACTCGTAGTTGGACACTCCGAACGGCGAGTCCATCGCCTCCTGGAGCCCGGGGACCGCCGCCCAGTCCTTCTGGATGCCGGGGCAGACGACGAGCTGCCCGTAGCCGACGCGGCGGCCGGAGAGGAGGGCGACCGTGTGCGCGACCGGGTCGATCGTCTCGACGCGGTCCTGGATCCAGACGACCCCCTTCGGCGTCACAGAGCCCTGGGGCCGGGTCGCCGCGGAGGCGGGTGCCGTGCCTCCCGCGACGTGGGAGAGCATCGGCTGGTAGACGTGGGTCGACCGGGGCTCGATCACCGCGACGTCGTGCACTCCGGAGCGCCGCAGCCGCCCCGCGGTCGAGAGCCCGGCGTTGCCGCCGCCGATGATGAGGACGTCGTGGCGGGCCGCGCCGGGATCGGTCATGGCCTCACCCTAGGGGCGCGCCGGGGTGCACGGACGGTCTTGCGCGGACCCGCGGAAGGGGGGTGCGCTCGGAGCGCCCCGGGACGGCGATCCCGCACGGCCGCCCGGCCGGCGTCAGGCCGCCTCGAGCGCCTGGATCGCGGTCCTCGCGGTCGCGCAGGGGTAGGAGTCGTACCCGTCGTGGGCGTCGAAGGCGCGGCACTCGGCGCAGCGCAGGCGCACTCCGGCGCCGCCCTCGAGGACGCGCTCGGGGCGGTGCCCGTGCAGGATGACGGCGAGGCTCGCGACGAGGGGGTCACTGCTCACCAGTGCGCTCCGCAGCGCCTCCGACCGGCGGCGGAGGTAGTCGTCCGCCACGGCGTCGATCGACTGCTCGGGGAGGTCCGGCTCGGGCCAGGAGGCCGGCCGCTCGACGGGCAGGTCGAGCTCGTCGAAGCCCATCGACCAGTCCGGGAAGCGGCGCTGCTCGTGCACGCTGGTCCAGACGGTGACCACGCCCTCGTGCCGCGGGTCGGCGAGGATCCGCGCGTAGAGCGAGCGCACGTCCGACTCCTCGCCCTCGAGCAGCTGCATCACGCGGCGGCCGCGGAAGACGAGCATCCCCGAGACGCCGTGCTCGACGTTGTTGCGGCGGCTCGTCTCGAGCAGCCGGCGGATCTCGCCGGAGCCCAGGTCGCGGTCGAGCGTGCTGACGTAGACGACGGTGAAGACGAGGGAGTCGCGCCGCGACGGGCGCTCGACGAGGTGGAGGGTCGCGGGGGAGTGGGCGCCGGTCTCGGGTTCCATCAGGGCCGCGACCTCCGGGAACTCGAGCCAGATCAGGTCCTCCGGGGCGCTCGGCTCCACGGCGGTGACCGCCGGGACGGCGTCCAGCCACTGCGTCCGCTGGCGGAGGTCGGCGGCGACGGCCTTCTCGTCGAGCCCGGGGAGGAGGCCGGCGGCGCCGGAGACGACGAGGCTGGTCGCGGAGTTGAGCAGCAGCGTCACGACCGTCGCGTGGCCGTCGCCGGCGAGGACGGGGAGCTCGACGCTGTCGGTGCGGCCGTGCGCGGCGAGCCCGGAGGCGTAGGAGACGAGTGCGTCGGCGACCGCGTCCCCCACCTGGAAGGTCGCGCCGGCGTACTGGATCTGCTTCATTCCTCCACGATGCGCCTGCGGCGGATCCACGGGTAGGGGTATCGGTGCCGGAGGGAGCGTGCAGGGGTCGCGGCTGCTCCGGCCGACGAGAACACGCGCATCCGCGGCCCGGATCGCGCATCCTCCCTGAATCGTGGACGGGACCGGCCGTCTCCCGGGCCCGGAAGGTACCGTTGAGCCGTGCCCCTGACCCTTCCTCCGCTGAGCCGCGCTCGCGCGCGCGCCGCCGCGGCGTACCCGACCCGGCTGCTGCTGACCAAGCGCGCCTCGGGGACGAACGGATGGCTCAGCTCGTGGGGGACGAACGCGCACGGCGAGATCGCCGGCTGCCCGCCGCCGCGCGGCTGACCCGCGACCGCCCCTCCTCCGGAGCCCGCGGCCGCGTCCCCGCGCTCACCCACTCCTCCGGACGGAACCCCTCATGCCGCACCAGCCCCTGCCCGCCGATCAGGCCCCCCACTCGATCTGGCGGGGTCTCCGCCAGACCCTCCAGAAGGACACGGTCGGCGGAGCGTTCCTGCTCACCGCGACCCTCCTGGCCCTGATCGTCGCCAACAGCCCCGCGTCCGCGCTCTACAGCGCGGTCCGCGACTTCCGCTTCGGCCCCGAGGCCCTGCACCTCGAGCTGAGCGTCGGGTCGTGGGCGGCCGACGGCCTGCTCGCGATCTTCTTCTTCGTCGTCGGACTGGAGCTCAAGGAGGAGTTCGTCGCCGGCAAGCTCCGCGACCCGAAGACCGCGCTGGTGCCGATCGTCGCAGCCGTCGGCGGCGTGGCCGTCCCCGCCCTGATCTTCACCGCGGTGAACCTGCCCCGCGGAGGAGCCGCGCTGGACGGCTGGGCGATCCCCGCCGCCACCGACATCGCCTTCGCGGTCGCGGTGATCGCCGTGGTCGGCCGCTTCCTCCCGTCGGCGCTGCGGACGTTCCTCCTCACGCTCGCCGTGGTGGACGACCTCATCGCGATCACGATCATCGCCGTGTTCTACACCGCCGGCATCGACGTGCTGATGCTCCTTCTCGCCCTCGTGCCGCTGACGGTCTTCGCGGTCTGCGTGCAGCGCGGCGTGCGCGCCTGGTGGGTGCTGATCCCGCTCGGAGTGGCGACCTGGGCGCTCGTGCACGCCTCGGGCATCCATGCCACCGTCGCGGGCGTGCTGCTCGGTTTCACCGTGCCGGTCGTCGCGTCGAGGCGCGCCCGGGTGCAGGTGGGGTCGGATGCGGAGGGGCGCCCCGTCTACGACGGCCTCGCCGCGCACTTCGCCGACCGCTGGAGCGTCCTCTCGACCGCGGTCGCGGTGCCGGTCTTCGCGTTCTTCTCGGCCGGAGTGACGGTCGGCGGAGTCGCGGGCCTGGTCGACTCGTTCCAGGACTCGATCGCCGTGGGCATCATCGCGGGCCTCGTGCTCGGCAAGCCGCTCGGCATCGCCGGGAGCACCTTCCTCCTGACCCGGTTCCGCGGCATCGGCCTGGATCCGTCGCTGCGCTGGGTGGACGTCATCGGCATGGCGTTCGTGGCCGGCATCGGATTCACGGTGTCGCTGCTCGTCGGCGAGCTGTCCTTCGGCGCGGGCAGCGAGTCCGACGACCACGTGAAGGTCGGCGTCCTGGCCGGGTCGTTCCTCGCGGCGGTCATCGGAGGCGCGATCCTCTCGGTCCGCAACCGCCACTACCGCCGCCTGCAGGGCTGACGGCCGCGGGATCTCGAGACGCCCGCTGCTCGATCGGCGTGCGCCTCCTGCTGGTCGAGCAGCCGCCGCAGGCGGCGTACCGAGACCCGCGCGGCTCAGCCGTGCATGCTGTGGACGACCGCGTGGCCTCGGCCGCGGGCGATGAGCAGGCGGTTCACCGGGGTCGTGACGACGAAGGCCAGGGCGAGGGCGCCGGCGAGCGAGCCCCAGAAGAGGCCGGACGAGAGGCCCGCGTCCATCGCTCCGGGGATCGCGAGCACCACCGTGTTGTCGACGACCTCCATCACGGCGATCGAGACGGTGTCGGCCGCCAGCGCGATGCCGACGGCAGCGCGCCACGTCACTCCGGAGCGGAGCACGCCCCGCAGCGTGAGCGCGTAGCCGAACACGAATGCGAGGACGATCGAGAGGGCGACCGTCGCCAGGGCGGGCAGCCCCAGGGCGGAGCCGATCACCATGCCGAGCACCTCGCCGATCGCGCAGCCGGTCAGGCAGTGCAGGGTCGCGAGGGCGGCGGCGCGCCAGGTGGTCGGGTGGTGGTGGGCGTGGTCGGTCATGGTGTCTCCTCCGGTTCGGTCCAGGGGAGTGCAACATACCCCCGGGGGGTATATTCCCGACCCGTTCGTCGGAGTCTCCTCCGGCTCCGCGGGCCCGCGGGCCGTTCGCCCGGGTCCGCTACCCTCGCCCCGTGCTCCTCCGAGCACCGCCCCCTCGACACCAGGAGCCCCGATGGCCGCCCCCACCGTCCTCTTCGTCTGCATCCACAACGCCGGCCGCTCGCAGATGGCCGCCGGCTACCTCCGCGCGCTCTCCGGCGGCGCCGTCGAGGTCCGCTCCGGCGGCTCCGAGCCCGGCGACAGCATCAATCCGATCGCGATCGAGGCGATGGCGGAGGAGGGCATCGACATCTCGCAGGCCGTCCCGCAGCTGATGACCACCGAGCAGGTCCAGGCCTCCGACGTCGTGATCACGATGGGCTGCGGCGACGTCTGCCCCGTCTTCCCCGGCAAGCGCTACGAGGACTGGGACCTCGCCGACCCGAAGGGCCGACCCCTCGAGGAGGTCCGCTCGATCCGCGACGACATCAGGGCCCGCGTGCAGGCGCTCGTCGCGGAGCTGCTGCCCGCCTGACCCGACCCGACGCGGTCCGGTCGCGTCAGCGTTCGGCGGGAGGCGGGAACGCCCGCCCGACCGGAGGAGGGCTCGCCGGGAGCGCCGCTCGCGCCCGGTGCAGGAAGACGGCGGTCATGACGACCCGGGCGCGGGCCGGCGACGAGTCGAGCGGGCCGATCAGCTCCTCGATCCGCGCGAGGCGGTCGTAGAGGGTCTGCCGGCCGATGCCGAGCGCGGCCGCCGTCGCCGTCTTGCTCCCCCACAGCGACGCGTAGGCCTCGAGAGTGGTGAGCAGCTCGCCGCGCTGGGCGCGCAGGGGCCCGAGCACCTCCTCGACGAGGTCGTCCGCCTCCCGATCGTCCTGCAGGGAGCTCGCGAACCGCTCCAGCCGGTACTGGCGCGAGTCGACGACTCCGCCCGCGGGCGCCCACTCGCGCGCGCCGCGCACCTCCGCCAGCTCCCGAGGCACCCGCTCCTGCCCGCCGAGCCCGCTGCCGACGCAGAGCAGCGCGTCCGAGTCGAGCGCCGCGCCGAGGCGCAGGAGCTCCGCGCGGCCGGCCTCCATCGCGGCGGCGGTGGCGAACGGCAGTAGCGCCAGCAACTCGGAGCCGACCACGCAGAGCACCGGGCCGGGATCCGCTCCCGCGCCCGTCAGGAGGCGGAGGAGAGCGCGGAGCCGCCGGTCGTCGTGACCGGTGTCGGCCCGGACGCCGAGGTAGCGCTCCCGGGATCCGGCGCCGAGGCGGCCGAGGAAGGCGTCGATCTGGAGGTCGGCCGCCGGGTCCGCGCGCGACCGATCGGCGGTGGCGATCGCGAAGAGCTGAGCGGTCAGCCGCTCGGTGACCGACGGCGGACGGTGCCGGAGCACGGCGATCGCGAGGACGTCCGGCGCCCGGTCGAGCGCGACGGCGACGGCGTGGAGGTCGGCGTCGGCGTGGGCCCGCAGGTGCAGGGTCCCCAGGAGGGACTCGCCCGCGTGCAGCACGTTCGAGAAGGTCCCGGCCGTCGGCTCCGTGTCGGCCTCCGGCCCGG
The DNA here is from genome assembly GCF_002932755.1 of Rathayibacter sp. AY1B6. NCBI lineage: Bacteria > Bacillati > Actinomycetota > Actinomycetes > Micrococcales > Microbacteriaceae > Rathayibacter > Rathayibacter sp. AY1B6. Next base: position 115,318 of record NZ_PSWL01000005.1, on the reverse strand, counting down.
GCGAGGCGCGGGCGATCTCCTCGCCCGTGAGCGAGACGAGCGAGGCGGAGGCGCCCGTCGCGGTGGCCACGACCTGCAGGAGCTCGTCGACGCCGGCGTCCCCGGAGGCGGCGTCGGCCAGCAGGCCGGACACTCTGTCCGCCAGCCGGATGCTCCGGAACTTCTGCTCGGTGAGGTGGGTGTTGATGCTCTCGCAGACCTGCACGAAGGGGACGCGCCGGGGCAGGGCGAGCACGGGCAGGCCGAGCTCGTCGGCCGCCGCGACGATCGGCGGCGGCACCGCGGGCAGGCGCGGCGAGAGCTCGAGAGCGAGGGCGCCGACTCCCGCGTCGACCAGCGACCGCACGTACTCGCGGCACTCCGCCGGGTCCTGGTCGGTCGAGAGGAGCGCGCCCTCCATCAGGAGCAGCTCGCCCCCGAGGAGGAGGGGCGCGATGTCGAGCTGCTCGCTCGTGTGCGCCCAGCGGATCACGGCGCGCTCGGCGGCCGCATGCCCCGCGGCCACCACCGGGAGCATGGCGGCGAGGCGCGGATCCCGCATCGCGTCCGACAGCAGGTAGGCCATACAGAACGTCCTCTCACGTCACGGCGAATTTACACGCGGACGCGCCGCCCGAAACGGGTCCGCACGAGAGTGGAGCCTCACCGGGCGCCCCGCCCTCCCCTTCATCCCCCTCCCCGAGAGGATCCGCCATGAGCACCGACACCCTGCACGGCACCGCCGACGCCGAGGACGCGCTGAGTCCCCTGCCCGACTCCCGACGCACCGCCCGGCTCGACGGGCAGTTCTGGATCTGGGCCGGCGCCAACATCGCCCCCATCAACTGGGTGCTCGGCGCCCTCGGCGTGAACATGGGCCTCGGCCTGGCGGACACCGTCACCGTCCTCGTGCTCGGCAACGTCGTCGGGATGGCGGTGTTCGGCTTCTTCGTCCTCCTCGGCCAGCGGACGGGGGCGACCGGGATGCTCGTGGGACGGGCGGTCTTCGGCCGGCGCGGCAACTACGTCCCGGCCGCGATCCAGGCCGTGGTCGTGATCGGCTGGTGCGCCATCAACACCTGGATCGTCCTCGACCTGGTCATCGCGCTCCTCGGCTCCGTCGGCGTCGTCGATCCGGAGCAGGCGAACGTCGGCTGGAAGATCGCGGTGGCGGCGGTGATCATGGCGGTGCAGGTCGCGATCTCCTTCCTCGGCTACCGCGCGATCGCCGCCTTCGAGCGCTGGACCGTCCCGCCGACCCTCCTGGTGCTGGCGATCATGTCGGTCGTCGCCTGGTTCTTCCTCGACATCGACTGGTCCTACGCCGGCCCCGCGGAGGGCGCGCTCACCGGAGGCGACCGCATCGCGGCCATGTCCATCGTGATGACCGCCATCGGCATCGGCTGGGGCCTCACCTGGCTCGCCTACGCCGGCGACTACTCCCGCTTCGTCGGGCCCCGCTCCTCGAAGCGCAGGCTCTACCTCGCCAGCGTCCTCGGCCAGTTCATCCCGGTGGTCTGGCTCGGCGTCCTCGGCGCGACCCTCGCGACGAAGAACGGCTCCGTGGACCCCGGGGAGCTGATCGTCGAGAACTTCGGCGCCCTCGCGATCCCCGTGCTGCTCCTGGTGGTGCACGGTCCGATCGCGACCAACGTCCTGAACATCTACTCGTTCGGCATGGCGACCCAGGCCCTCGACATCCGGCTCGGGCGCCGTGCGCTCAGCCTCATCGTCGGCGTGCTGGCCTTCGCGGCCGCGGTGTTCTTCGTCTTCCAGGACGACCTCGCCACCACGCTCGACGCGTGGCTGGTCGGCCTCGTCGGCTGGGTCGCCCCGTGGGGCGCGATCGTGCTGGTGCACTACACGGTGTTCGAGTCGCGCGTCCGCTCCTTCGGGCACCTGTTCGCGCCGGTCGGCTCGCCTCTGCTGCCGGACGTCCGCTGGCGGGCGCTGCTCTCCTTCGCGATCGGCGCGACCCTGACCTGGCTGTTCATGAACGGCTCGGTGCCCGCCCTGCAGGGTCCGGCCGCGACCGCCCTCGGCGGCGTCGACGTCTCGTGGCTCGCGGGCGGAGTCTCGGCCGGCATCGCCTATCTCCTGCTCGGCCGGGACGCTCCCGCCTGGGTCGAGCGCCGGGAGTCGGCCGCGCCGGTCGCCGCGCAGCCCGAGCCCGTCCGCGGCTGAGCCCGAGTCCCTCCGCGGGCCGGCCCCCGTCCGCGAGCCGGCCCGCCCCGTCCCACCCCGCACCACGAACGGAACCGCCATGCCCCTCTTCCTCTCCGACGCCGCCGTGATCACCATGGACCCGGTCTCGGGCGCCGTCCCGATCACGGCGAGCATCCGCATCGTCGACGAGCTGATCGTCGCGATCGGCCCGGGCCTCGTCCCCGAGCCGGGCGACGAGGTGATCGACGGGCGCGACCGCCTGGTCGTCCCCGGCTTCGTCAACGCCCACACCCACTCGTGGGAGTACCTCTACAAGGGCCGCTACGACAACCTGCCGCTCGAGCTGTGGATGCTGCTGTCGTATCCGATCCTCGGGAACAGCCGCGTCGCTCCGGATCTGGTGCGGCTGCGCTCGTCGCTCTTCGCCCTCGAATCGCTGAAGGCCGGGGTCACGACCCTGGTCGACGACGTGCTCGAGAACCCGGACCAGGACGCGGAGCAGCTCGCCGCCGTCTTCGACGCGTACGACGAGATCGGCGTCCGTGCCAACATCTCGGGCCACGTGATCAGCAGGCCCTTCCACGAGACCATGCCGTTCCTCGAGGAGTACGTGCCCGCGGAGATTCTCGACCAGGCGCGGTCGGCGTCGCGCCCGACGACGGAGGGCTACCTCGCCTTCAGCCGCGAGGCCTTCGCGACCCAGCACGGGAGGGGAGGCGGGCGGCTGCGCTACATGGTCGCCCCGTCCGCTCCTCAGCGCTGCGGGCCCGAGCTGCTGGTCGGTGCGACCGAGCTGGCGCTCGAGCACGGGGCGGAGTGCCACATCCACGTCCTCGAGACGAAGACGCAGCTGGTGACCGGCGAGCTGGCCTACGGCTCGACCCTGGTCGAGTACATGGAGCGGATCGGCGCGCTCTCCCCGAACACGACCTTCGCCCACGGGATCTGGCTCACCGACTCCGACATGGAGCGGATCGCGGCCGCGGGCACGTCCGTCTCCCACAACCCGATCTCGAACCTCAAGCTCGGCTCGGGCATCGCCCCGTGGCGCGCGCTGCACGACGCGGGCGTGAACCTCGGCCTCGGGACCGACGGCTGCTCGAGCAGCGACTCGCCGCGCATGCTCGACGTCGTGAAGGCCGCGGCGCTCCTGCACAAGGTCACGGATCCGGACATCGCCACCTGGCCGACCGTGTCCGAGGTCCTCACGGCCGGCACGATCGGAGGCGCGCGCAGCGCCGTGCTCGACGACGTCACCGGCAGCATCGAGGTCGGCAAGCAGGCCGACCTCGTCGTCTACGACCTGGAGACGCTGAACTTCACTCCGCGTCAGCGGCTCGAGAACCAGCTCGTCTACTCCGAGAACGGCTCGTCGATCGACACCGTGATCGTCGCGGGCCGGGTCGTCGTCTCGAAGGGTGTCTCGACGACCGTCGACGAGGCGGCCCTCCGCGCGGATCTCGCCGCGCAGCTGGGGGAGATCGTGGCGTGGCAGGACTCGCTGGACCGCACGAACGGCGTGCTCACGGCGCCGTTCCGGCGGATGTACGAGCGGGCGATGCGGCACGACGCCCCCGTCGACCGCTTCAGCGGCCGCCGACTGGCCTGAGGGCGCGCCGGCTCCCGGCGGACTCCCGGCTCGGCACGCGGACGGGCGGGGGCGCGGCTCCAGTAGGTTGCGCACATGAGGTGGCGAGCGGGAGCGGTGGCGGTGCTCGTCCTCGCGATCGCGGGGTGCACGCCGCAGCCCGGTCCCGGGCCGACCAGGGGGCCCTCGACCGCTCCTGTCTCCGGCCCGGTCGTCGGCGGCTACGGCGATCTGCACGTCGCGCCCGACGGCACGATGATGTTCTGCTACTCCGACCCCGACCCCGGATTCACGGGCATCTGGCGCGAGTGCCAGGACGGGATCCGCACCGAGGGCGTCGACCCGGCCGCGATCGACGCGACCCTCGGCGAGACGGCGACCGCCGATCCGGGCGGGCACCGGTGGGTCGGCGCCGCGGGCGGGAAGCGCACGACCGAGGACGGCACGGCTATCTACACCGTCTTCCTCGCGGGGACGCGCACCGACGACGCCTTCACCGTGGCCGCGGTCGGCGAGGGCTCCTCCCGCGTGCCGTCCGAGTACCAGGAGCTGCAGCCGGGCGTGCCGGGCGGGTTCCTGGTGCGGCTCGAGCCGATCGCGGCACCGGACGGCAGCGGTCCCGACGGCGGGTCGGAGGCGCCTGCCGCGTCGGAGTCGCCCGTTGCGTCGGAGTCGCCCGGCGCGTCCGATCCGGCGAAGGCGCCCGCCGCGCCCGGCACCACCGATCCGTCCGAGCCCGCCGGCTAGAGCGGTCGCGGCCGGTACCGCTCGATCAGCGCGTCGAAGAGGCCGTTCATCCGCTCGTCGACCACGCGGCGCGACTCGTCGGCGTCGTACCACTCCACGATCTCGCGGGCGCCGTCGCTGAAGCGCACCGAGGGGGAGTAGGCCGGGACGAGGCGGCGGATCTTCGCGTTGTCGAACACCATCGAGTGCGCCTTGTCGCCGATGATCCCGGCACCGAGCTCGGGGTCGGCCGCGGCGATCGCGTCGGAGGCGACGTGCACGAGGCGCGGCTCGACTCCGGCCGCCGCGGCGAGGCAGCGGTGGATCTCGTCCCAGGTCGGCGTCTCGTCGCCGGTGATGTGGAAGGCCTCGCCGATCGCGGCGGAGGCGCCGAGGAGCCCGACCAGGCCGACGGCGACGTCGTCGGCGTGCGTGAGCGTCCACAGCGAGGTGCCGTCGCCGAGGACGACCACCTCCTGGCCGCGGCGCATCCGGTCGACGACGGTCCAGCCTCCGTCGACGGGCAGCGCGGTGCGGTCGTAGGTGTGCGAGGGGCGGACGATCGTGACCGGGAAGCCGCTGCGGCGGTACTCGGCGACGAGGAGGTCCTCGCAGGCGATCTTGTCCTGCGAGTAGCCCCAGAAGGGATTCCGCAGCGGCGTCGACTCGGTGACGGGCAGGCTCCGCGGCGGCTTCTGGTAGGCCGAGGCCGAGCTGATGAAGACGTACTGGCCGGTGCGGCCGGTGAAGAGGTCGACGTCCTGCTGGACGTGGTCGGGGGTGAAGGCGACGAAGTCGATCACCGCGTCGAAGCTCCGGTCGCCGAGCGCGGTGGTGACGGAGTCGGGGTCGCGGCCGTCGGCCTGCACCTCGCGGACGCCCTCGGGCAGCGGGCGGAGCGACGTCCGCCCCCGGTTCAGCACGGTCACGTCGTGGCCGAGCCGCAGCGCCTCGCGGACGCAGGCGGCGCTGATGATGCCCGTCCCGCCGATGAACAGCACGCTGAGCGACATGGATCCTCCTCCGGCGGCGCCCGCGGCGGACGCCTCCCGACCCGATTCCCGCACATCGGGGCGCCGCGCGCGAGTCCCTTGACCCGGCTACCGCTCGACGGGACGGGGCCGCCCGTCCTCCGGCGTCCGCCCGAGGGGCGCCTGCCCGTCCTCCGGCGCCCGCACGAGGAGTGCTTCCGGGGCGGCGGCGACCGGCACCTCGGAGGCCGCCGCGGCCGACGTCCGCTGCTCGATCGAGCGGCCCCAGGCCGTGCCCGCCAGGATCAGCGCGATGCCGAGGAAGCCGATCGGCGCGATCGGGTCGCGGGCGAGCGCGACTCCGACGACCGCCGCCCACACGGGCTCGGTGCCCAGCAGCAGGCTGACCCGGGAGGGGGAGGTGCGGCGGACCGCCCAGGTCTGCACGAGGAAGCCGAACACGGTGCAGACCAGGACGAGGTAGAGGAACAGCCCGGCGCCCACGGGGTCGAGCCCCGCGACGTACTCGGGCATCGGCACGCCGACGACGAGCGACGCGGCGCTGAACACGACGGCGCAGGTGCCGAGCTGCACCGTGGTCAGGCGGAGGGAGTCCATCGGCGCCCGGGCCGAGAGGCGGTGCATCGACGTGACGTGCACGGCCCGCACGACGGCGGCGCCGAGGATCAGCAGATCGCCGGGGGAGAGCGGGCGGAGGGCGCCGTTGCCCGCGAGCAGCGCGACTCCGACGACCGCGACGAGGCACGCGAGCAGGAAGCGGCCCGGGAGCCGGCGCTTCGAGACGGCGGAGTCGAGGATCGGCGTGATCACGATCGTCAGGCTGATGATGAGGCCCGCGTTGGTGGCGGAGGTGCCGGCGATGCCGTAGGTCTCGAGCGCGAAGATCGTCGCGAGCAGGGCGCCGATGGTGACGCCGACCCGCCACTCCGCCGCGGTGATCCGGTGCCGCCGTGCCGCGACGATCACGGCCAGGCAGAGAGCGGCGAGGGTCATCCGGGAGCCGAGCAGCGCCATCACGCTCGATTCGGTGACGAGCTCTTTCGCCGCGAAGTACGTCGAGCCCCAGGAGGCGGCGACCACGAGCAGGAGGAGGTCGACCCGGAAGTGGGAGAGGAGAGCGCGCACGGCTCATGGTGGCGGCAGGGAGACCCGCAGGACAAGACGGCGTCTTCTTCGCCGACGCGTAAGTTGGAACTCATGGAACTCGGACAGCTCAGAGCGCTTCGGGAGCTCGGAGAGCGCGGGAGCATCGCCGCCGTGGCCGCCGCGATGAGAGTGTCGCCCTCCTCCGTCTCGCAGCAGATCAGCGCGCTGCAGCGCCGCACGCCGGCGGCGCTGACCTTCCGCGACGGGCGCCGGACCGCGCTGACCCCCGCCGGTCGCGCTCTCGCCGCGGCGGTGGTCGAGGTCGAGGTGGCGCTCGAGCGGGCGGCCCGCGCGGTCGCGGACTTCGAGGGGGAGCCGAGCGGGACGGTCTCGGTCGCCGCCTTCCACAGCGCGGGGCTGGCGATGTTCGGCCCGCTGCTGGAGGCGCTGCGAGCACCGGGCCGGCCGGGCGTCGCGCTCGCCGACTTCGACGTGGCGCAGAGCGCCTTCGCCGGGCTGACCGCGGACCACGACCTGGTGATCGCGCACCGGCTCGCCGGCAGCGCCGAGTGGCCAGGGACCGTGCGGTCGACGCCCCTCCTCTTCGAGCCGCTCGATCTCGCTCTCCGCCGCGACCATCCGCTCGCCGCGGCGGACGTCGTCCGCCCCGCCGATCTCCGCGACGAGGAGTGGGTGGCGGTGCACGAGGGCTTCCCCCTGGAGCGGGCCATCGACGCCATCGCGGTCCTCGCGGGCGGCGACGCGCGCATCCCGCACCGGATCAACGACTTCCTGGTCGCGGCCGCGGTGGTCGCGGCGAGCGACGGCGTCGCGCTGCTGCCGCGGTACACGACCGACCTGCGGCGCACGCCGGAGGTGGTCCTCCGGCCGCTCGGGATCCCGGGGCTCGGCCGCCACATCGACTGCCTCGCCCGGCCCGAGACGCTGGAGCGCTCGGCCGTGCGGGTCGTGCTGGAGCAGCTGACCGGGATCGGCGCGGGGCTCGCCGCCGCGCCGTAGCATCGTGCCGTGCACCGCCTGATCGAGACCACGGCCGGAGACCCGGCCGCCACGGCCCTCTTCGCCCTGCAGGAGGCCGACCTCCTCGCCCGCTACGGCGGCGACGACACCGGTCCGCGTCCTCCGGCGGACGCCCCGACCCTGCTGCTCGAGATCGACGGCGGGCTCGTCGGCTGCGTGGCGCTCGCGGTCGAGGACGGCATCGGCGAGATCAAGCGGATGTTCGTGGTGAGCCCCGCGCGGGGCCGCGGGCTCAGCCGGGTGCTGCTCGCCGGCGTCGAGCGGCTGGCGGCGCGCGAGCGCGTGGAGCTGCTCCGCCTGGTCACCGGCACGGAGCAGCCGGAGGCGATGGCCCTCTACGCGAGCGCCGGCTACGAGCCGATCGCGGGCTACGGCTACTGGGGCGACGAGCCGAACTCGCGCTGCTACGCGAAGACGCTCGGGACGCTGCCGGCCGACCCGGGCTGAGGTCGGCGGACGCCTCCAGCGGGCGTCGTCGTCCGCTGATGCGGGGTCCGCGTTGCGCGATCACGGGAGCCCGTCGTCGTCTGCTGCACGCCCTGCCCGTCCTCCTGATGTCCCTGCGCCATAGCAGTGAGACAGCACCGGAGCTGGAGCTCACGCCTCCTGCGGCTCCGCGCCGTCGTGCTGGAGGCGCACCAGGACGCGGCGGAGGTGCATCGCCGCGAGGACGCCGGGCCCGAGGGTCCGGGAGGTCGCGGCGGTCCGCTCGTCGACGACCTGCACGAGGTGCCGGATCGCGCGGGCCGCGCCTCCGATCGCCCGGTGCGCGGCGGGGGAGCCGGCGTCGTCGCGGTCGATCGCGTCGGCGACCGCTCGGCAGGCCTCGCTCAGCGGTGGGCCGAGCGCCGGATCGAACGGGAGCGCGCCCGGGCGCTCCCAGATGGTGTCCGCGAGGGCGCCGCTGAGGTCGCGGACGTGGAAGAGGATCGCGTCGAGCGTCGCGAGGCGGAGGTGGTCGGGCCGGGAGTCGCGGCGGTGCAGCAGCGCGCGCGGGTTGCCCTTGCGGCTCTCGTCCGCGTCCGCGAGGGCCGCGCGGACCTCCTCCGCCGTCCGGGCCAGCTCCTCGCCGTTGCGCGCCCACGCCTCGTGCTCGGGCGGCCACGTCTCCTCGAGCGCGGCGGCCAGTTGGCGCAGGTGCTCCGCGAGCTCGCGCTGGAACGCGTCGATCCGGGCGGACGCCGCCTCGACGGTGAGCCCGGGGGCGACGACCACGTTCACCAGCAGCCCCACCACCACGCCCACGGCCATCTGCACGAGGTAGCCGAGGGAGTAGTCCTCGGCGTCGGCTCCGCCGATGATCAGGACGAACAGCGCCGCCATCGGCACGTACTCGCGGCCCGCGCCGAACCAGCCCGTCCCCGAGAGGACCACGCCGATCCCGACCACGAGTGGGATCGTCCACCAGGTCGGGCCGACGGTGACGATCACGAGAGCCGCGAGGCCGATGCCGGCCGCGAGTCCGAGCAGGGTCTGCAGCCCGGTGCGGACCGAGCCCATCAGCGTCGGGTACATGCTGACGAGGGCGCCGAGCGGCGCGTAGTACGGGTACTGCTCCGCGACTCCGGGAGCGAGCGGCGCGACGGCCCAGGCGATGCCGACCGCCAGCGCCGTCTTGAGCGCGAGCATCAGGCGCGAGCCGGTGACCGCCTCCCGCCAGGCGAGGGCGGCGCGGGGCGTCCGGGTGCGGGGCATCCCGGCACCTTAGGCGAGCGGTGCGGTTCGTCTCTCCCCTCTTGACACCGGCGGCGGGGGTGCGGGGCGGCGGCTCGAGGCGGCGGTGCTGTTCATGAAGGAGGAAGAACGTCCGATCCGGCTCTCCCAGCCCGCGCCGTTCCGCGGGGCGCCGCGAATCGTTCCTGAGTTGTGAACGCGACCGGGGGTCCGCGGGCGGCGTGAGGCGATGTCACCCCCGCTCACGGGGACCGTTGAGTTTGCACAAACGCCCTGTTACCGTGAACAAATCGTGTAGCGGGCGGCGTCGGAGATCTCGAAGTGGAGGTCGCGCCGGATCCTGCGAGGCACGGCCAGTCCTTCTCCGAGGTCCACCGGGCTTCTCTCCGTGGCGTCCTCCGGCGCCTCTCCGGAGCCCCTTCGCCCCCGGGGGCGCGCCGCTCACGGTGCGCCTCCGGGCCCCACGCCGCCCCCTGACGATGGAGTCACGATGACGACCGCACCGACGCTCGCCGACGTAGAGCGCCCCCGACCCGCGGGGCTCCGGCGCCGGCTCACGGCCGGACTGCTGATCCTGCTCGCCGCGGTCGTGGCCCTGCCCTTCACCGCTGCCTCGCCGGCCGTCGCCCTCGGCGAGCCGACCTTCACGAACCCGATCGCGCCGGACACCGCCGACCCGACGATCGAGTTCCACGACGGCAACTACTACATGGTCGCGACGACCTGGGACAACCGCGTCGTGATGCGGAAGGCGCCCACTCTCGCGGGGCTCGGCACCACTGCCCCGACCACCGTGTACACCGACACGAACCCCGGCCGGAACGCCAACATGTGGGCGCCCGAGCTGCAGCGGCTCCAGGGTCCGAACGGCTGGCGCTGGTACCTCATGTACACGATGGGGACCGCGGGGAACTTCGACGGCCAGCACCTGCAGGTGATCGAGAGTGCCGGGGACGACCCGATGGGCCCGTACACCTACAAGGGGCGCCCGGTGCCGACCGACCGGTGGAACATCGACGGCGCGTACCTGGAGCTGAACGGCGAGCTCTTCATGACCTGGTCGGAGTTCCAGCCCGGGAACGGCCTCCAGAGCAACTACATCGCCCGGATGTCGGACCCGTGGACCGCGACCAGCACCGGCAACGTCCTCTCGGAGCCGGTCGAGCCGTGGGAGACCATCGGCATGCCCGTCAACGAGGGCCCGATCCCGCTGCAGAAGGACGGCCGCACCTGGATCGTCTACTCGGCGAGCTTCTGCGGCACCGAGGACTACCAGCTGGGCACCCTCGAGTACGACGGCACCGGCGACCCGGTGCTCGCCTCCTCCTGGACCAAGAGCGACGGACCCGTCTTCTCGAAGGCGAACGGCGAGTACGGCACCGGCCACAACGACTTCTTCGACTCGCCCGACGGCACCGAGATCTGGAACCTGTACCACGCGAACCCCGGCCCGAACGACGGCTGCGGCCGTCAGCGCTCGGCCCGCGCGCACCTCGTCGAGTGGACCGCGACCGGCGAGCCCGACTTCGGCGCTCCGCTCGGCACCGCGGCCCGCATCCCCGTCCCCAGCGGCGAGAACGCCCCGATCACCGCTCGCGTCGAGGGCGCCCCGTGGCAGCTCGTCAGCCGCAGCACCGGCCTCTGCGCCACCGTCTCCTCCGCGCAGAGCGGCGACGGCGCGGGCGTCGTGCAGGGCTCCTGCTCGACTCCGCGCGCGAACTGGATGCTCGACGCGACCGGCGAGGGCACCCTCCGCGTGATGAACGCGTCGAGCGGCAAGGCGCTCGGACCGGTCGGCTGCGCCACCGGCACCGCCGGTCTCCAGCAGTCCGCGTGGCTCACCACGAGCTGCCAGCAGTGGACGGTCGCCCCGGCCACCGGCGGCTACTCGACCCTGACGAACCGCACCAGCGGCAAGCTGCTGGAGGCGTCCGGCTCGACCGTCCGCCAGGCGGCCGCCACCTCCGCCGCGGCTCAGGAGTGGGTGCTGCGTCCCGCCGGGCCTGTCGCCGTCACGTCCTTTGTGACCGGCAAGTCCTTCGACCTGCCGAACTGCTCCACGGCCGACGGCGCCCTGCTCCAGCAGCAGGACTGGCTCGGCTCGCCCTGCCAGCGCGTCACCTTCGGCTCCGCCGCCGACGGAGCGCTCGAGATGCACCCCGTCTCGGCCGCCGCCGAGTGCCTCGCGGTCACCGGAGGCTCCACCGCCGACGGCGCGACCGTCGCCCAGGGCGCGTGCGGCGTCACGGGCAGCAGCTGGCGCCTCCGCCCGGGCAACGACGGCACCGTCGAACTGCGGGCCGCGCACAGCGGCAAGGCGCTCGACCTCTCGAACTGCTCGGCGCAGAACGGCACGCGGATCGGGCAGTGGAGCGTCCTGAACAACGACTGCCAGCGCTTCCGCCTCTCGCTCGGCGCCCCGGCGTCGACGGTTCCGCTGCAGCCGGTGGCGACCTCGGCCGCGCGCTGCGTCGCCGGCAAGGTCGTCGTCACCACGGTCGTGAGGAACGCGGACGACCTGCCCGTCGACGTCACGGTCGGCACCGGCACGACGGCGAAGCGGGCGACCGCGGTCGCCGGCGGAGCGAGCACCTCGAGCGCCGTGACGATCCGTCGGACGAGCGTGCCGGCCGGATCCACGACGGTCGCCGTCGCGGGCACCGACGACGCCGGCCGCACCGCGACCGTCACCGCGACCCACCCCGCCCTCACCTGTGACTGACCCCCTCCATGCCGGTCGAGCAGCCGCGCAGCGGCGTATCGAGACCCCTGCGTTCCGCGCACAGGTCTCGACCCGCCCCTGACGGCGCTGCTCGACCAGCACGGCACCGCACCCCGAGCCCCTCCCCCCGAACCGCACCACTCCACTGAAGGAGCACCATGCCCCCCACCACCACACCCGCGCGGCGAGCGCCGCTGCGCGCAGCGCTCGCCGCGCTCGGCCTCGGAGCAGTGCTGCTCTCGGGCCTCGTCGCACCGGCTCCGGCCGCGCAGGCGGCCGACGCCGTCATCCCGCAGCAGGGCCTCCTCGCCGACTACCGGTTCACGCAGACCACCGGCAGCACGGTCCCGAACACCGTGAGCGGAGGCGTGGGAGCCGCCACCGTCCGCAACGCGACCGACGCGCTCTGGACCGGCACGTCGCTCCGCCTCACCGGCGGCCCCAAGAGCAGCACCACCGCCCCCTGGGTGCAGCTGCCCGCGAATCTGCTGACCGGCCGCTCGTCGGCCACCGTGACGATCGAGACCCGCGCCGACGCGTCGATGCTCTCGAACTTCCACTTCCTGTGGAACATCGGCAGTGACAGCACGAACCAGTACTGGTTCGCGTCCGTCCGCGACCGGGTGCGCACCGCGATCACGACCAGTGGAGGGAACGGCGAGAACAACGCCCGCAGCGCCTCCGCTCTCACCGCCGACCGCTGGTACAGCCTCACCTCGGTGATCGACGGGAGCGCCGGCACGATCTCGTTCTTCGTCGACGGCGTCCAGGTCGCCTCGGCGCCCACGGCGCTCCGCCCCTCGTCGGTGGCCGACCAGTCGCTGAACACGATCGGCCGCGCACCGTACCCCGACCCGTTCTACACCGGCGAGGTCTCGGCGTTCCGCGTCTACGACCGCGCGCTCTCCGGGGCGGAGGTGGTGGCCGTGTCGAGTGTCGACGCGAAGCCGCACGCCTCCACCTTCTCCCCGATCGCCGCCGCCGTGCTGGCCGGGGTCGCCCCGCTCACCGTCGACGACTCGACCACGAACCTGCCCGACTACGGGGGAGCGGTGACCTGGTCCTCCAGTGACCCGACCCTGCGCGTCTCGGCCGACGGCCGCACCCTCAGCGCCGACCGCCCCGCCGTGGGCCAGGCCGCGCGTACCTCGACGCTCACCGCGACGGCCTCGATCCGCGGAATCGTGCAGACCCGCTCGATCGCCGTGACCGTCGAGCCGCAGGTCGGCGTCGACACCCCCTACGGCTACATGATGGTCCACTTCGTCGAGGACTCCGAGGGCTACGCCGAGAAGATCTACCTCGACGTCTCCCGCGGCGACGACCCGGAGAAGTGGGACCCTCTCAACGGCGCGAAGCCGATCCTGGCCTCCGACCTCGGCACCACCGGCGTGCGCGACCCGTACCTGACCTACAACCCCGACACGAAGAAGTACTACATCATCGCCACGGACCTCCGCGTCTTCGGCGGCGACCGGGGCCCGAGCGGCTGCGACACCTGGTGCTACTGGACCACCAAGGGCAGCACGAAGATGAACGTCTGGGAGTCGAGCGACCTCGTGTCGTGGAGCGACGTCCGCCAGTTCGACGTAGCGCTCGACGCTGCGGGGACGAAGAAGCTCGAAGCCGGCATGATGTGGGCTCCCGAGGCCACCTGGGTGCCGGACTACGCGGGACCCGGCAAGGGCGCCTTCGTCGTCTACTGGTCCTCGACGGTCTACCCGAACGCGGCGCACACGCCGGGCACCGGATCCTCCCGCGTGCTCTGGGGAGCGACCACGGACTTCACACAGGCCACCTACTCGTACGGCGGCACCTTCATCGACACCGGGGCCGACACGATCGACACCACGCTGATCCAGGACTCCGGCACGACCTACCGGATCTCGAAGGACAACGGCACCGGCAAGGGCATCTACATGGAGTCGACCACCTCGGCGACCTGGTGGCTGCCGACGACCGCGTGGACGCAGATCCAGTCGCGGATCGGCGCGGTCTGGTCGGGCGGCAACGCCGGAGGGGTCGAGGGGCCCGCTGTGTTCAAGGACCACGGCGAGGACACCTGGTACCTCTACGTCGACGTGATCCCCGCGACCGGCTACAAGCCGATGGTGACGAACGACCTCGACGCAGGCTGGACCCAGCTCACCGATCCGGGCTTCTCGCTCGCCTCGTCGACCAAGCACGGCGGCATCGTCTCGCTGACCGCGGGGCAGTACGCCGAGGTCCGGTCGGCCGACGCCGCCTCCGCGGTCCGCTCGGACCTCGGCGAGGTGACGGTCGCCTCCGGCGCCGACGCCGCGGCGGCTCTGCCCGCCCGCGCCGACGTCGTGCTGGCCTACAACCGCGGCACGGCCTCGCAGCCGGTCACCTGGAACACCTCCGCGGTGGCGACGACGCCCGGCCGCTACTCCGTCACCGGAGTCGTCCGCACGATCGGTGCGAACGACAACCAGTGGGTGGGCGCGAACGGATCGACGGCCTACAACGCCGCCGACCGCCGGCTCTCGAGCTCCACGGCCGTCACGGTCACCGCGACCGTGGTGGTGACGGCACCGACCTCGACGCTCACCGCTTCCACCCGCTGCGTCGCCGGCAAGGTGGTCCTCACCGGAGTGGTGAAGAACACGGGCACGACGCCCCTCTCGGTCGTCATCCGCTCGCCGTTCGGCGCCTCGCAGACCCTGACCGCCGCCCCCGGCGCCAGCGCCTCGGCCGCCTTCACCACCCGTCAGACCTCGATCCCGGCCGCCTCGCTCACCGCGGGCGCCCTGACCGCGGCCTACCCGGCGCGCACCTGCTGACGCGCTCGCGCCGCTGACGCGGGCGCCGCTGACGCGCGCGCCGCTGACGCGCTCGCGCCGCTGACACCGAGACGGCCCGCCCCTGCCGAGACACCGCCCTGACGGCGGCGCCTCGGCGGGGAGCGGGCCGTCTCGGCGTCAGGCGCGGAGCGCGCTCGCAGGCTCCTGCCGCCCCGCCGCCCACGCGGGCACGATCGCGCTCACGACTCCGGTCACGGCTCCGAGCGCGATGCTCAGCGGAGTGAGAGCGGGCGGCAGCAGCGGCGACCATCCCTGCACCGCGGCGGTGGCCAGCGTCGCGGCGGTACCGAGGACGGCGCCCGTCACACCGCCGATGACTCCGACCACAAGCCCCTCGCCGACGAACAGTCGTGCGACCGCACCGCGGCTCGCTCCGATCGCTCGCCTCAAAGCGATCTCGGCCGCTCGAGCCTGGACGGACACGTACATCGTCGTCGAGGCGCTGATGGTCGCCAAGACGAGGAGCACGACCCCGATCAAGCCGATGAGCGCGCCGAGGTCGGTCGCGACGCCGTAGCGGAGGGCCCGCAGATCGGCGACCGTCTCGACGGTGAAGCGCCCTGGATCGCCCGGGTCGAGCGCCAGGGGAAGCGCCTCGGCGAGCGGAGCGGGGAAGCCGGGATCGGTCCGGACGAGGATGGTGACGGCGACGGACGGTGCTCGCGCCAGGATGTCCCGGGAGACGACGACCGATCCGTCGATTCCGGGCGCCCGCTCGCCCGCGATGAGGGTGCCCGCTACGGCGGCCCGGATGCCGAGGACCTCGACGGTGGAGCCGGGTCCCGGGGCGGCGGCGGCAAGGGTCGAGGCCGCGCCCGACCCGAGCAGCGCAACGGCGTCGGCTCCGGGGGTCGCGAGAAGACCCCGGGTGTCGGGTCCGACGGCAGAGGCGCCGACCAGGCGGAGGTACGTGGGGTCCGCGCTGATCAGCTGCAGCGGTGCGGCCGGCTCCGGGTCGGTCGAGGCGAGGCGCCGGATGCGCGCGGCCTCCGCTCCGGTCTGCGCGACGAAGCCGGCGTCGACCACATGAGGCAGCGCTCTGGTCGCGGCGAGCCAGGAATCGAGGCGCCCGTCCTCAGCAGCCAGGAGTTCCGCGCCGCCCGGCACGGTGACGCGGACCTCGTCCAGCGCGGCAGCTGTGAGCCGCTCCGAGACCTGCGCCGAGGCGCTCTCGCTGACTCCGAGCGCGGCGATGAGACCACCGACTCCGAGCGCGAACGCGAGGACGAGGAGGGCTGTGCGGAGCGGGCGAGCGGCGAGGGCGCCGAGGGAGTCGCCGAGCACGTCCGCCGCGGATGTGATGAAGGAGCGGCGCGGGGCCGTCTCCGGTCGAGGAGGCGGGGAGGGCAGCGCGCTGGTCGGTCTCGCTCCCGTGTCCTCGATGACGCGACCGTCGGCGATCCGGATGCGGCGCTCCGCTCTGGCTGCGATGGTCGGATCGTGGGTGATGAGTACCACGGTGGTCCCGGTCGCGTTCAGGTCCAGCAGCTGATCGAGCACGCTCTCGCCGTTGGCCGAGTCGAGGTTGCCCGTCGGCTCGTCGGCGAGGATGAGGTCAGGTCTCGTCGCGACGGCCCGGGCGATAGCCAGCCGCTGGCGCTCGCCACCGGAGAGAAGACGCGCGTCGAGGTCCGCACGGTGGCCGATGCCGACCGAAGCGAGCGCGTTCGAGGTCAAACGACGGCGGTCTTTCAGCGGACGGCCCTGGATCCGCAGCCCGGTCGCCGCGTTCTCTCCCACGCTCTGATGACCGAGGACGAACGACGACTGGAAGACGAATCCGATGAGACGGGAGCGGAGGATGTTGCGACGCCCCTCGCGGAGTTCGTTCGTGGCGACGCCATCGATCAGGTAGCTGCCGTCGGTGGGACGATCGAGGAGACCCAGGATGTCGAGGAGCGTGCTCTTGCCTGCCCCCGATGGGCCGACGACGGCGACGAACTCGCCGCGGCGGACGTCGAAGGTGATCCCGCGCACGCCTCCTGTCGAAGATCTGCCGAAGGTGCGAGAGACGTCGCGCAGGCTGAGCAGGGGAACCGGATCACTCACGACAGCAGCACGGGGTCGCCGACCTCGAGCTCCCCGTCCGCCACAGCAGCCCAGCCGCCGCCGGAGCGCTGCACCGTGATCGGCACGCGTTCCGGAGCAGGGGCGCCGTCGGAGCGGCGTTGCACGTAGTCGCCCTCTGCATCGCGCCGGACAGCGATCAGCGGCACGGCCAATGCTTCCTCATCGACGCCGCCGCTGAGCACGGAGACCGAGGTCCCCGGGCCGAGATCGGCGAGAGCCGGTTCGGTGCAGGCCAGGACGACATCACGTCCAGCCAGCCTGCCTTCGCCGGCATCACTGAACGCGCCGATGGACGCTACTGTCACCGGAAGGTCCTGGATACCAGCTCGAGCCGTCATCGAGGCGCCGACGGTGAATCGCGCCGCAGTCGCGACGTCGGCGCGGAGATTGATCGTCTTCGGTCCGGTGCGGATGCTGATGAGCGGCGTGTCTGAACCGAGCACCGTTCCCACCCCGGCTGCCGACACGACAGTGCCCTCAGCGGAACCGGTGCCGAGGATCTGGTTCGCGGGAATGAACGACGTCTTCTTCCCATCCGAAGCGACGGCCTCCGGGAGGACGAGGTCGTGTTCGTCGAAGAGGCCACTCACAGCGTCGAGCGTGGCCCAGTCGATCGATCCGCTCTCCTCGATATCGGCGCCCGTCGTGTTCAGGGCGCGCTGCAGAGCAATGACGTCGTCCCCTCGGTCGTCGGCGCGAAGATCCCGGTAGAGCGGCAGCGGCCCGGTCAGAACGAAGTAGGGCACGCCGGCGACGAGCGCGACCAGGTCGCCCGAGGACACAGGCTCGCCCGTGGTCAGTGCCTGGCGAGTGACGACAGGAACACCGGGCAGTGATCGGGCGATGACCGGAACCGCAGGGCTCTCGACGATCGTTCCCGGGAAGGAGGAGCGGGAGTCGACGACCCGCCGCTCGACCATCGCCGTCACCTCGATCCGCTCCTGTGTCGAGACAAGGGCGTCCCGCTCGGGCGCGTGAACGGACAGTCCAGCAGCGAACGACGCGCCTGATGCGAGGGTCAGTACTGCTGCGAGGACGGCGATCCGCCAGGGATGCCGGAACCGTCGGAGTGTTGTCGTCGCGTCAGCCATGTGCGGCTACGTAGGCTCGAAGCCCGGCGAGCCGGTCCTGGTTCCGTGTCTTGATCCGGTTCAGTGCGGCCTGGTTCTGCTTGATGAGTGGCGCCTGGTACGACGCCTCGAGATCGCTGAGGATCTGCGAGAGTCCGGTTTCGGTGTTGCACTGCGCCTCAAGCGATGCGACGCGTATCTCCTCCTCTCTGTCAGGAGAAGAGCCGTCCGGTCTTATGCTGATGACGAGTCCCTCACCCTGTTCCGAGTTCCAGCCGCCGCCACTCGTACGCGGAGACAGGCCGAGGCTTCGAAGGCACTGCGACCATTCGTCCCGAGCATTCTGCCATCCGGCATCCGATGCGGCCGCGTTGTACGAATCGGTCCGGATGCGGGCGACGAGCGAATCGACCGACTCCTCGTTCGTCGGGATCAGTGCAGCGAGTTCGTCGTCTTCGTCGGTCGAGCAGTCATCGACCGCCGACTCCCAGCCGGGTCCTCCGGCCTGCGCGTCGGCTTTCTTCGCAGCGTCGACTATGGAGGGTGCGTAGCCGTAGCAGTATGCGCGAGCTCGGTCCTCGTCCCACAGTCCGTACGTTCGATCACCGGTCCCGTGCTGGGGGTCCTCTTCGACGGCAGCAGCCGTGTACTGCAGACCTCGTCGACTCATGCACTTCGCTGTGCTGATGTCGAAAGCGCGGTCGACGAGGAGCCCCACGCTGTCCGAGTCGAAAGGGTCGTACTCATCGAGAGGCAGCACGATCTCGCCGGTCGTGTGGTCGAGGAGTGCCCGGGCGGTCACGTCCTGCTCCCGCTCCACCGGCATCGATGAACAGGAACCCAGGGCGAGCGCCAGACCGAGACCGAGGAAGGAGGAGGGGGCGAGATGCCCCCGTGACTTCATACCGTTCCGTGCTTCGGTGTCGGGTTGAATCATGAGGAGTCCTTCTTTCGTTCTCTTATGTGATTCGGAGTTCCGCTTTCCGCCGAGAGTGGTCGGACGCGGTCGACGCGAGGAGGATCACTGCTGCGGGCGTCGCGACTCTCCGGGCTGCTGAAGCCTCCGGAGGGTGAGGGGTCCGTCAGCCATGCGCGGCCACGTAGTCGCGGAGTGCGGCGAGTCGCTCCTGGTTGCGGGTCTTGATCTCGTTGAGTGCGGCCTGGTTCTGCGCGATGAGGGGCGCCTGGTACGACGCCTCGAGGTCGCCTAGGGTCTGCGAGAGACCGGTCTCGGTGTTGCAGTGCGCCTCGACCGTCGCGAGGCGGATCTCCTCCTCCGAGTTCGAGGAGGCGCCGTCGGCACCCGTCCGCACCGCGTCCTCCTGCTCCACACCCCACTCGGACGAGCCGGAGCGAGGTGTCAGTCCGGCGTCCCGAACGCAGCTCGCCCAGGCGTCGCGGGCCGTCTGCCAGAGCGGATCCGCCCGGGCGGCACTGTAAGCCTCGGTCGCGATCCGAGAGACGGAGGAGTCGGTGCTCTCATCGTTCCCGGGCAGGATCGCCATGAGCGCCGGGTCGGTCTCCTCCTCGCACCTGCCGACCGCCGTCGTCCACGCCTCCCCGCCAGCGGCCGCGTCCGCCGCCTTCGCGGCGCTGACCCGGGACGGTGCGAAGCCGAATCCCCACCGGCGGGCGCGTTCCTCGTCCCACAGACCGTAGGTCCGGTCGCCGCCGCTGTGCTCCGGATCCTCTTCGACCGACGCCGCTGAATAGGCGAAGCCCTGCCCCGCCATGCAGCGTGCAGTCACGGTGTCGAGGGCGCGGTTCCCGATCGCCGCGTTCGCGTCGTCACCGTAGTAGTCGTACTCCTCCAGGGGCAGAACGATCCGGCCGGTGGTGCTGTCGAGCAGAGCGTGAGCCGTCGAGTCCTTGTCCAGCGGAGCACTCGTGCATCCACCGAGCAGGACGAGAGCGGGGGTGATGGCCGCGAGAGCCGCGATCCCACGGGTCGTGGAGCGATGGCTGGAGTGTCGTCGGGTCATGTCCGAAGCCGTTTCTGTGAGGGATGGGGAGCTCGTGGCCGGGGGCTCGGGCGGGTCCGAGCGAGGAGAGCCGTCGCGGTGCAGGTGCGTCGACCGTGGTCTGCTACTCCCAGCTGCTGATCCTGTCGTTCCAGCTCTCGTTCCAGCCGAGGTCCGTGGAGATCGACTGGAGGTCGTTGTAGTCGCCCATCAGGCGAACCGACCGTCCGCGACGATCGGCATGCTCGTAGTAGCGACGAGAGTCGCGGTTCCTGATGGAGGACGCCATGTCGTTGGCACCTTCTCCGACGTAGGCCGTGTCGTACCCACCGTCATGCGCCCGACCCTCGTAGTTCCTGTGCTCGTAGATCGTCGCCGCGCTCGCAGCCTGAGCGCCGCTCAGCGCGACCACTCCTGCGGCGGCGAGTGCGAGGACGGTCGTGGTGGTCCTCCTCATGGTTCTGTCCTTCCCTGCTGTCCCGTCGCCGGGACATCTCCGTCTCGACGGCGTGCACTTTTCTCCTTGGAAGAGCTCTGCGCGCTGGACCATCATGAGGGAAGCACGCTTTTCCGTCGCGGCGCTGGCGCGCCGGGTCGACTCCATCACGGTGCTGCCTCCCCGATGCTCACTGAAACGTCCCGGTCACCGGCCTTTTCGCGGACCGGGTGGTGCTGGTGAGGGTGGCGCGGGCCGTCGGCGATCACCGATCGCGCCTCGCCGGACGGCCGTCGTCGTCGCCCTGGTCGGTGCGGGCGCCTCGCTCGCCGTGCACGCTGCGACCGGGGCGGGCGGGATCGCGGCCGCGACCATCGGTGCGCTCGTCGTGGGCTTGGCCGGCTCGTGGGCCGGCTCCTGCGGGTGACCCGCGTCCGCTCGATCCTTCTCCTCGAGCGGCGGGTGCCGGAGGACGGGCTCGCCGACGCGGACCGCGAGCTCGCCGACGCCTCCGAGCGGGCGCGCATCGCCCGGGACGTGCACGACGTGATGGCGCAATCGCTCTCGATCGTCCTGGCCCAGGCGAACGGTGCCGAGCGGCTCGTGCGCGCCGAGCCCGACCGGGCGCAGGAGTCGCTGCGGGCGATCGCGGAGGTGGCCCGCACGTCGCTGGTCGAGGTGCGCCTCGTGATCGAATCGCTCGGCACCGGCCCCGACGCGGTCGATCAGCCCGGCCTCGACTCCCTCCCGCAGCTCGTCGGCCGATTCCGCTCCGCCGGGCTCGCCGCGGCGCTCGACGAGCAGGGCGATCGTGCCGTGCTCTCGCCGGCTCAGCAGCTCGCGGTGTACCGGATCCTGCAGGAGGCGCTCACCAATGCGCTCCGCCACAGCGGCGCCGCCCCGAATGCGGAGGTGCGCCTCGTCTGGGAGGAGTGCGCGCTGCTGCTCGAGGTCGCGTCGCACGGTCGCTCCGGAGCGGAGTCGAGCGGGTCGGGCCGCGGGGTCGTCGGCATGCGGGAGCGGGCCGAGCTCGCCGGCGGCTGGCTGACCGCGGAGGAGGACGGCGGCGGATTCCGCGTCACCGCGTCGATCCCGGCGCGCGTGCTCGAGGGTGCAGCGTGATCCGCGTCGCTGTCGCGGACGACCACGTCCTGTTCTGCTCCGGGCTCTGGATGCTCCTCGACGCGGAGCCGGGGCTCGAGTTCGCCGGAGCCGCGCACGACGGCGAGGCGGCCGTCGAGCTCGTGCGGCGCGAGGCTCCCGACGTGCTCCTGCTCGACGTGCGCATGCCGCTGCTCGACGGCATCTCGGCGATGCGGAGGATCGCCCGCGATCCCGACGTCGCTACGAGGGTGATCATCCTGACCACGCATCAGCACGACAGCGCCGTCGCCGAGTCGCTGGCGGCCGGAGCGGCGGGTTTCCTGATGAAGGACGCGACGACCGAGCTGCTGCTGAGCACCGTGCGCGCGGTCGCCGCGGGGCGGACGGTGGTGGCCGGCGGTGGCCGGCACGCCCCGCTCCGCGACTACACGGCGTCGGCGGTGCCCGCCCGTCCGGAGGTGCTCGACGTGCTCTCGGCTCGCGAGAAGGAGGTGTTCACCTCGGCAGCGCAGGGGCGGAGCATCGCCGAGATCGCGGCCGCGGCCCACCTCAGCGAGTCCACCGTCAAGAGCCCTGTCTCGAGCATCCTCGCGAAGCTCGGTCTCGCCTCCAGACTGCAGCTCGTCGCCTTCGCGCACCGCCACGGCCTGGCCTGAACCGCGGCGCCTCCTCCGCTGAGGTGCCCGGGGTCGAGGCGCCTCCGCCCTGTGGTGTTTCGCTGAAGGCAGGGCTGTCTCGATCCGCCGCCGGTTCGTCCTGGCGTCGAGGCGCCGCCCCCTCCGCCGGGACGCCGCTGACACGGAGGTGTCTCGGCGGATACGGGGCTGTCTCGCCGGCCGCCGGTGCGCGGCTCCGTCGAGACGCCCCCGCGGCGCCGACCCGCCCGGGCCGTCCCACATCCGGGGCACGGCAGGCTGTACGGATGAGCGCGCCTGGAACCACCGACCCCCTCGACCGCGTCCGCGTGCGCGGCGCCCGCGAGAACAACCTCCGGAGCATCGATGTCGACGTGCCGCGCGACGCCCTCGTCGCCTTCACGGGCGTCTCCGGATCGGGCAAGAGCTCGCTCGCCTTCGGCACGCTCTACGCGGAGGCGCAGCGCCGCTACTTCGAGTCTGTCGCCCCTTACGCGCGGCGGCTGATCGACCAGGTCGGCGTGCCGGACGTCGACTCGATCGAGGGCCTGCCTCCGGCCGTCGCCCTCCCGCAGCGGCGCTCCGGCGGCTCGGCCCGCTCCACGGTCGGCAGCGCGACGACGCTCTCGAGCGTGGTGCGGATGGTGTTCTCGCGCATCGGCGCCTACCCCGAGGGCGCGCCGATGCTGCTCGCGGAGGACTTCTCCGCCAACACCGTGCAGGGCGCGTGCCCGAGCTGCCACGGCATCGGCCGGGTCTACGACGTCCCCGACGAGCTGATGGTGCCGGACGACTCCCTCTCGATCCGCGACGGAGCGCTCGCCGCCTGGCCGACCGCCTGGCACGGCAAGCAGCTGCGCGACAGCCTGATCTCGCTCGGCCACGACATCGACGCTCCGTGGCGCGACCTGCCCGCCGAGGACCGCGACTGGATCCTGCACACGCCCGACTCCCCGCAGGTGCCCGTCTGGACCGACCGCTCGCCCGCGGAGGTGCGCGCCTCCGTCGCCGCCGGGGACGAGCCGCGCTACATGAGCACGTTCCTCGGGGTGCGCCGCTACGTGCTCGACACCTTCGCCGGCTCGAAGAGCGCCCGGATGCGCGAGCGGGCGGCCTCGTTCGTCGTCAGCGTCGCCTGCCCGGTGTGCGGCGGGCGGAGGCTGAAGCCCGACGCGCTCGCCGTCACGTTCGAGGGGCTCGACATCACGGAGCTGTCGGCCCTGCCCCTCGAGGAGCTGGTCGTGCTCGCCCGGCGCGTGCTCGAGCCCGGGTGGACCCCGGCCGACGGCGCTCCGCAGACCCGCCTGGCCGCGCAGCGGCTGGTCGAGGACCTCGTCGGCCGCCTCGCTCCGATCGTCGACCTGGGCCTCGGCCACCTCTCGCTCGACCGCTCCACGCCGACGCTCTCCTCGGGGGAGCTCCAGCGGATGCGACTCGCGACGCAGGTGCTCTCGCGCCTCTTCGGCGTCGTCTTCGTGCTCGACGAGCCGTCGACGGGCCTGCACCCCGCCGACACGGAGGCGCTGCTGGGCATCCTGCGGACCCTGCGGGCGACCGGCAACACCGTCTTCTTCGTCGAGCACTCCCTCGACGTCATCCGCGAGGCCGACTGGATCGTCGACATCGGCCCGGGCGCGGGGTCCGGCGGCGGCACCGTCGTCTACTCCGGCCCGCTCGACGGCCTGCCGAGCGCCCGCGGCTCCGTCACCCGCCGCTACCTCTTCCCCGAGGGCGACCCGGCGCCGCTGCGCTCCCGCCGCACCGCGGAGCAGTGGATCGACCTCGCCGGAGTCTCGCGGCACACCCTCGACGACCTCTCCGTCGCGTTCCCGGTCGGGGTGCTCACCGCGGTCACCGGCGTCTCCGGATCGGGCAAGTCGACGCTCGTGAACCAGGCGCTGCCCGATCTGCTGCGCGCCTCGCTCCGCGCCGACGTCGCCGAGGACGCGCCGGCCGAGGAGGGCGGGGAGGCGGACCCGCTGCTCGACGCGGCCGCGGCGGCGACTCGCGGCACCGCCTCCGGGCCCGCGGACCGCCTGCGCCGGGTGGTGCAGGTGACCCAGACCCCGATCGGCCGGACCTCGCGCTCGAACGTCGCGACCTACACGGGGCTGTTCGACCGGGTGCGGACGCTGTTCGCGGCCACCCCGGAGGCCAAGCGCCGCCGCTTCTCGGCGAGCCGCTTCTCCTTCAACCTGCCCAGCGGGCGCTGCCCCGTCTGCAAGGGCGAGGGCTCCGTGGAGGTGGAGCTGCTGTTCCTCCCGACCGTCGAGGCGCCCTGCACGGCGTGCGGCGGGACGCGGTACAACGACGAGACCCTCGAGGTCACCCTGGGCGGCCGGACGATCGCCGACGTCCTCGCGCTGAGCGTCGCCGATGCGCGCGAGGCCTTCGCCGAGGACCGCGAGGTCGCCCGCCACCTCGACGCGCTGGTGGACGTGGGGCTCGGCTACGTCTCGCTCGGCCAGCCGGCGCCCGAGCTGTCCGGGGGAGAGGCGCAGCGGGTGAAGCTCGCCTCGGAGCTGCGCCGCGCCCAGCGCGGGGACACGCTGTACCTGCTCGACGAGCCGACCTCGGGCCTGCATCCTGCTGACGCCGACCGCCTGCTCGAGCACCTGCAGCACCTGGTCGACGCGGGCAACACGGTGATCGTGGTCGAGCACGACATGCGCGTCGTCGCCGACGCGGACTGGGTCGTGGACCTCGGCCCGGGGGCGGGCCGGGCCGGCGGCTCGGTGGTCGCGACGGGCACTCCGGAGGAGGTCGCGGAGGCCGCGGGAAGCCGGACCGCTCCGTACCTCCGGGCGGCTCTGGACCGGCGCCGCTGAGAGCTCGAGAGCCTGTCGGTCCTCTCACCGAAACCTCACCGAAAGCTCTTGTTAACGGTAACATTCGAGGCGGCCCGCCCCCCTGGGCCGGATTTCTCAACGACGAGAGGCCTCACGAATGAGACGACGACTCCCCCTGGCCACCGTGGCGGTGATGGCGCTGACGGCGGGTCTCCTGTCGGTCGGCCCCACGGCCCAGGCCGCCCCCACCACCTCCCTCGACGGCGCGAAGGTGCTCGAGCTCCCGTTCGACGGCTCGCTCGCCGACACCAGCGGGCGCGGGACCGCTCTCGGGATGCAGAAGGGCACCGCCTCCTACGGCACCGGCCTGAACGGCGGGGCGTTCGAGTTCACGGGATCGAACGCGATCTCGCTCGGCACCGCGGCGGCGCTGCAGCCCGCCGATCTCACCGTCTCGTTCTGGTACAAGCCGACCAGCGCGATGACCGGTGAGCAGGTCTTCACCTGGAACAAGACCGCCTACAACTCCGACGGCTGGTACCTCACGTCCGAGGGCGACGGCACTCCGCTCGCCCTCTCGATCGGCCCGTCCGGCGGGCAGCCGTACAAGGTCGCCGTCGAGACCGCCCGCTCCGGCTTCTTCCCCGCCGGCGAGTGGACGCACGTGGTCGCCACGTACGACAAGAGCACCAAGGCCGTCGCCTTCTACCGCAACGGAGTGAAGCAGACCGCCGTCGTCAAGACCGCGCCGTCCTCCTCCGCGTCCGGCGTCCTCGGCTCCGAGAGCACCTCGACGAAGACCCTCGGCTTCAACGGCCCCCAGTACAACGGCGCGCACCTGCGCGGCCTGCTCGACGACTACGCGCTCTACAACGGCGTCGCGACCACCACCGACGTCGTCGCGCTGACGAAGGCCGGGAACCCCTCCTTCGATCCGGCGAGCATCGCCCGGGCCGACCTCGAGCTGGTCGCCCCGCCCACGAGCACCAGCACCGGCTTCACCCTGCCCACCGTCGGCGCGAAGGGGTCCGCCCTCAGCTGGAGCTCCTCCGACCCGGCGACCGTCGCGATCAGCGGAGGCACGGCCGCGGTCACGCCGCCCACCGGCTCCGCGAAGACGGTCGTGCTCACCGGCTCCGCCACCTACGGCGGCAGCGCGGCTGTCACGAAGACCTACACTCTCCAGGTGCAGCCCCGGGGAGTGAAGACGTCGAACTACCTGCTGGAGGCAGGCCTGTCCGACGTCTCCGTGCAGGACCCCTACCTCGAGAACGGGGAGCAGCAGACCGTCGAGTACCTGCTGAGCCTCGACCCCGAGATGTTCCTCTACTCCTTCTACCGCGAGGCCGGGCTCACCCCGACCACCAGCGGCGGATACGGGGGCTGGGAGCGCGAGAACGGCACCCGGTTCCAGGGCCACTTCTTCGGCCACTACCTCTCGGCGCTCTCGCAGGCCTACGCGACCGAGGAGGACGCGGCCACCAAGGCGGCTCTGCTCGCGAAGCTGACCGCCTCCGTCGACGGCCTGAAGAAGGTCCAGGACGCCTACGCGCTGAAGGACCCGGCGAACGCCGGCTACGTCTCGCCGTTCCCGACCCGCTACCTCCCCTCGGGCGGCGACGGCCTGCTCGTCCCCTTCTACAACCTGCACAAGGTGCTCGCGGGCCTCCTCGACGCCCACGACCAGGCGCCCGACGCCGTCTCGCAGAAGGCGCTCACCGTCGCCGGCGGCTTCGGCAGCTGGATCACCACCTGGGCGGGCCGCCAGGCGAACCCCGGTCAGCTCCTGAACACGGAGTACGGCGGAATGAACGAGGCGCTCTACCGCCTGTACGAGACCACGCACGACCCGGCGCACAAGCGCGCGGCCGAGTACTTCGACGAGACCGCGCTGTTCCAGAAGCTCGCGAACAACGAGGACATCCTCAACGGGCTCCACGCGAACACGACCATCCCGAAGCTGATCGGCGCGCTGAAGCGCTACCGCGTCTTCACCGACGACCCGGCGCTCTACGCCACGCTCACCGCCACGGAGAAGTCGGACCTGGACATGTACCGCCGTGCCGCCGAGAACTTCTGGCGCATGGTCGACGAGACCCACACCTACGCCAACGGCGGCAACAGCCAGTCCGAGCACTTCCACGCACCCGGCACCCTGTACGAGTACGCCACGAACGGCCAGACCACCGGCTACGGCGAGAACTCGACCTCCGAGGGCTGCAACATCTACAACATGCTCAAGCTCACCCGGGCGCTGTTCCAGGTGACCGAGGACGTGAAGTACGCCGACTTCTACGAGGAGACGTTCATCAACGGCGTCCTCTCGGTGCAGAACCCGGACACCGGCATGGTGACCTACTTCCAGCCGCAGACCGCGGGCTACGCCAAGGTCTTCGGGCACGAGCTCGACGAGTTCTGGTGCGACCACGGCTCGGGCATCGAGAGCTTCACCAAGCTCGGCGACTCGATCTACTTCGAGAAGCCGAAGACCGTCTTCGTGAACCAGTTCCGCTCCTCGGTCCTCCGCTCCTCCGCGAACAACCTCCGGCTGACCCAGACGGCGGACATCCCGAGCACGGACACGGCGACCCTGAGGGTCGAAGCGCTGGCCGGAGGAGCCGTGTCCGCGGACACGACCCTGAAGCTGCGCGTGCCGTCCTGGATCGACGGAGCGCCGACGCTCACCGTGAACGGTGCCGTCCGTGCCGTCACGGCCCAGGCCGGATACGTCTCGGTCGCCGTCGCCGCCGGTGACGTGCTGACCTGGAAGCTGCCCGCCGCGGTCAGCGCGGTCGCGGACACGGAGAACCCCGACTGGACCGCGTTCCGCTACGGACCGGTGCTGCTGGCGACCGAGCTCAACCGCTCGAACGTCGAGGCGTCCTACGTCGCCGGCGTCCTGGTGCGCATGGGCACGGCCGACAAGTCCGTGAACTCGAACGTCGTCGTCGCGGACTCCGCGGCCTGGAAGTCCGCGGTCCGCGGCAACCTGGTCCGCCTGCCCGACGGCGCGGACGGCAACGGCCGCACGACGATGCGCTTCGGCATGAAGAACGTCGACGCCGCGTCCGCCGCCCGGGTGTTCACTCCGTACTACAGCCTGTACAACGCCCGCTACGCGACCTACATGACCCTGATCGAGCCCGACTCGGCCGCGGCCCAGGCGCTGATCCGGACGCAGAAGGAGCAGCTGCGCGTCGACGAGACGACGATCGACTCCCTCACCTCCTTCGACAACAACAACAGCGAGGCCGACAAGAACTACAAGACCGCGCGGTCCTCGGTGGGGACCTGGCGCGGCGAGGGGTACCGCGACGGCGAGCGCTCGGCGGAGGCGTACTTCCAGTACGACATGATCGTCGACCCGGCTCTGCCGGCGAACTACCTCGGGGTCCGCTACTACGGCGGCGACGCGGGACGCACCTTCGACGTCTACCTCAACGACGTGAAGCTCAAGACCGAGGTGGTCTCGGGAGCGGGCGGAGCGACGAGCTGGTACGTCCAGTACGACCGGATCCCGGCGTCGATCCTCAGCGGTCTCGCCGCGAAGGACAGCTACAAGCGCGACCAGAGCGGGAAGTACGTGCTCGACGCGAAGGGGCAGAAGATCCCCGTCGTCACGGTGCGCTTCCAGGGCACCGGATCCAGCTACGTCGGCGGTGTCTTCGGGGTCTACACGACCGAGTCGACCACCTACGCCGCGGACCCGGAGCTGACGAAGCTCTCCTCCGACGTCGGGACGCTCTCGCCGGCTCTCGCCGCCGGGGTCAGGGACCACACGCTCACGGTGCCGGCCGGCACGACGAGCGTCTCGCTCGACCTCGACCCGGCCGTGCCCAGCGGCCTGGTGAAGGTCGACGGCGTGCTGATCGACGACACCGTCCGCCGCACCGTGCCGCTCGCGGCCTCGGGGACGACGAGCGTGGTCGTCGAGTCGTCGGCGCAGGACCACACGACGACAGCGACCTACCGCCTCTCCATCGTCCGCGCCTCCGCGGCGACGGTACCGACGACCGTGGCGGCCATCAGCCGCTGCGTGGCGGGCAAGGTCGTGGTGACGGTCACCGCTCGGAACGATGCGAAGGTCCCGGCGGGGATCACCCTCGGCTCCGCCTGGGGCTCGAAGGCGTTCACCGGGATCGCTCCCGGGTCGAGCGCCTCGCACGCCTTCACCACCCGCGCCGCCTCGGTGGCCGCGGGCTCGGCGACGGTGACCGCGACGGCGACCGTGGACGGAGCATCGGTGACCACCACGAAGCAGGCCGCGTACTCCGCTCTCACCTGCAGGTGACGTGACGACGACGGCCGCCGGGGCTCGCCCCCGGCGGCCGTCGTCGTCAGTCGGAGGCGCGGTAGAGGCCCCGGAGCAGCCCGATGACCTGGCGCAGGGCGGGCGGCGGGTCGCTCCGGATCCACGCGACGTGCACGGGGACCGGCGGGGCGTCGCGGACGACCCGGTACGCGAGGCCCTGCCGCCGGTACTGGCTCACTGTCGACTCCGCGGTCACTCCGCGGGCGGAGCCGCTGCTGATCACCGTGAGCCAGTCGTCGACGTCGGTCGTCGGGACGGTGCTCCGCGGCCGGTCGTGCTCGGGCCAGAGGTCGAGCCGGGTGCTCCCGGTCCGGTCGTCGAGCGCCAGCGGAGCGGTCGCCACCTGGGCGAGGGTGACCGTGCGCTTCGCGGCGAGCGGGTCGTCGACGGACAGGGCGCAGTAGCGCTTCTCGGTGCCGATCAGAGCCGATTCGACGTCCGCAGGAGCGGATCCGCGCCGCAGGATCGCCAGATCGCTGAGGCCCTCCGCGAGCCCCGCGGTGGGCGTGTTGGAGCGGATCAGCCGCAGCTCGTGGTGGGGGAGCGCGGTCGCCCAGCGGCGCTGGAACTCCTGCGTGTGCTCGCCGAGAGCCGACCAGGCGTAGCCGATCCGGATCGTGTCCGTCCCGGCCGCCGCCTCCTCGCGCAGATCGTCGACGACGGCCAGGACGCGGCGGGCGTGCCGCAGCACCCGCTCACCCGCCGGCGCGAGCTCGACGCTGCGGGTCGTCCGGTGGAGGAGCCTCCGGCCGAGGACGGACTCGAGCGCCGCGACGTTGCGGGAGACCGCCGTCTGGGAGATGCCGAGGTCGATCCCCGCGTCGGTGAAGGTCCCGGCGTCCACGACGCCGACGAACGACCGGAGGTGGCGCAGTTCCAGATCCATGCCCGCATCCTATTCATGCGGATCGCGCATCGATCGGGCCGATGGCGCATTGTGAGCCGGGACCGGACCGCTCGCAGACTTCCGGCATGACGAAGCAGCTCCCCGGAGACGGCCGGACCGTCGGCGCCGCGACCGCCCTCGCGAGCGCCCTCTCGAACCAGCTCGGAGCGGCCTCCGGAACGCTGGCCTTCCCGGTCCTGGGATCCGTCGGGGTGGTCGCCGTCCGGCAGATCGTCGCCGCGCTGATCCTCCTCCCGGTCGTGCGGCCGCGGATCCGCGACCTGACCCGCGCGCAGTGGTGGCCCGTCCTGCTCCTCGCCGTGGTGTTCGGGGCGATGAACCTCACGCTCTACGCGGCCATCGACCGCATCGGGCTCGGGCTGGCGGTCACACTGGAGTTCTGCGGGCCGCTGGCGGTCGCGCTGCTCGGCTCCCGGAGCAGGACCAGCGCGCTCTGCGCCCTCGTCGCGGGAGCGGGCGTCGTCGCGATCGCGGGGCCGAGGCCCTCGTCCGACCAGCTCGGCATCGCGCTCGGTCTCGCGGCCGCCTGCTGCTGGGCCGCGTACATCCTGCTCAACCGGATCATCGGACTCCGTCTGCCCGGAGCGCAGGGGACCGCCACGGCGACCGGGGTCTCCGCCGCCGTCTTCCTGCCCGTCGCCGTCTGGACGCTCGCCACGACGCACCCGGACGCGGGCACCGTGCTCCTGGCGGTCGGCGCCGGCGTCCTGGCGACGGCGGTCCCGTTCGTGGCGGACGTGATCGCGCTCCGGAGGCTCCCGACGAGCGTCTTCGGGATGCTCATGAGCGTCAATCCCGTCCTGGCCGCCCTCATCGGCGCGGTCGTGCTCGGGCAGGACGTCGGCGCGGCGGGATGGATCGGCATCGCCCTCATCGTTACCGCGAACGCCGCGGTCCTCCGGCGGGGTCGTCGCGCGCGGTGACGTCGGCGGTGGGTAGAGCGAGACGCGATCCCGTCGAAGCGCTGCCGCTGTGCGTTACCTGTTCGTTATGAAAAAGGCGCCTACACGACCAAACCAGGGACACCCTGGGAAACGGCAGGTCGCGGGAGAAAACTCTCCTCCATGAACCAGACAGCGGCACCCGTGCGCGAGCATCGAGCTCTCTACTTCCTGCTCGCCGCCCTCGCGGGCGTCGTCACGGGCGGAGTCCTCCTCGCCGTCGCCGAGCTCATCGCCCTCGCGGTCGCCCGCACCGCGAGCCCCGTGCTCGCCCTCGGTGCCTTCATCGTCGACATCGTCCCGCGCCCGCTCAAGGAGTTCGCGATCGAGACGTTCGGCGAGAACGACAAGACCTTCCTGCTCGGCAGCGTGGGCGCCGCGGTCGTCGTCGCCGCCGCGATCGCCGGAGTACTCCAGCTGGTCCGCCCGCCGCTCGGCCAGGTGCTGCTCGTGATCGCCGGCGGTCTCTCGATCGCCGCCATCGTGACCCGCACGGGAGCGTCGCCGCTCGCCGCGGTGCCCACGCTGGTCGGACTCGTCGTCGCCGTCGTCGTCATGCACCTCCTCTTCACGCGCCTCCGCGGCTGGCGTGCGGCCCGGGCCTCGGAGGCCCGGGGAACATCCTCCGAGGCCCGTCCGGGCGCCCTCGAGCGCCGCGGCTTCTTCCGCATCGCACTGATCTCCGCCGTCGGCGCGGCCGTCGTCGGCACCGGTGCCCGACTGGTCAACGCGGCGACGTCCTCCCTCGCCGGCGTCCGCGACGCCCTGCGTCTGCCGTCCCCGCGCAGCACCGTCTCGGTCCCCGCGGGCGCCGAGCTGGACATCGAGGGCATCACCCCGCTCTACACGCCGAACGCCGACTTCTACCGCGTCGACACCGCCCTCACCCTCCCCAACCTGGACCCGTCGGCGTGGTCGCTGAAGATCACCGGCATGGTCGACCGCGAGGTGACGCTGAACCTCCAGCAGATCTTCGACATGGGCCTCGACGAGTACGGCATCACCCTCACCTGCGTCTCGAACCAGGTCGGCGGCAACCTCGTCGGCAACGCCAAGTGGCTCGGCGTCCCCCTGCGCGACGTGCTCGCGATGGCCGGCGTGCAGAGCGGTGCCGACATGCTCCTCTCCACCAGCAGCGACGGCTACACGGCGTCCACCCCGATCTCCGCGGTCACCGACGAGAACCTCGACGCGATCCTCGCCGTCGGCATGAACGGCGAGCCCCTCCCGTTCGAGCACGGCTTCCCGGTGCGGATGATCGTGCCCGGCCTCTACGGCTACGTCTCGGCCACCAAGTGGCTCACCGAGCTCAAGGTCACCACCTTCGAGGCCGACCAGGCCTACTGGACCCCGCGCGGCTACTCCGCCGAGGCCCCCATCAAGATGTCCTCGCGGATCGACACCCCGCGGATCGGCGTCCCCGTCACGTCGGGCGCGCTCAAGATCGCGGGCGTCGCCTGGGCGCAGAGCATCGGCATCGACAAGGTCGAGGTGAGCATCGACAACGGCGACTGGCAGGAGGCGACGCTCTCGACCCCGGTCAACCTCGACACCTGGGTGCAGTGGTTCGTCGACTGGGACGCCCAGCCGGGCTCGCACTACGTCGCGGTCCGCGCGGTCGACAAGAACGGCATGGTCCAGATCGAGGACCGCGCGCCGGTCGCGCCCGACGGCTCCTCCGGCTGGCAGCGCACGCTCATCAACGTCACCTGACGCCCACCGGAGGCGCCGATCCCCGCCGGGTCGGCGCCTCCGGTGCGTCCGGGGGGCGTTGCCGGGGGCGACGCGCGAGGCTCGGCGGCACGACCCGGCCCGGAGCGCAAGCCTCCGCGGCGGCGCGGCCCGCGAGGAGGCGCCGCTCTAGCCTTCGAGGATGCGCTCCCGGCTCCTCCACCTCCGCGAATCCTTCTGGTTCCTCCCGGCCCTGTTCGGCGTCCTCGCCGTCGGGCTGGCGCTGGGACTGGTCGAGGTCGACCACCTGCTGGTCCGCGCCGGCGTCAGCGACATCCCGCTGATCGAGGACCTGTCGCCGACCGGCGGCCGGGCGATCCTCTCGGCGATCGGCGGGACGATGCTCGGCGTCGCCGCGACCTCGTTCTCGATCACGATCTCGGTGCTGGCGACCACGTCCTCCGCCTACGGGCCCCGGCTGGTCCGCAACTTCATGGCCGATCGCGGCAACCAGGTCGTCCTGGCGGTGCTCACCTCGACGTTCCTCTACTCGCTGATCGTGCTGCGCGCGGTGCACACGGAGGAGGACGCGTCGCTGACGTTCGTGCCGGTGGTGGCCGTCTCGTTCTCGGTGCTGCTCGCGGTGGGCGACGTCGCGGTGCTCGTCTACTTCATCCACCACATCGCGCTGTCGGTGCAGGTGACGACGCTGCAGCAGCGGGTCCTCGGCGAGCTCGTCGACGTGATCGAGCGGCTGCATCCGGAGGACGGGGAGGAGCCGGTGGACGCGGACGAGGCCTCGCTCGCGGAGGAGGCCCAGCCGCCGGGGCGCGAGACGGTCGTGCTGCGAGCGGTGCGGGGCGGCTACGTCGAGCAGCTCGAGATCGAGCGGCTGGTCGCCCTGGCCCGCCGCGGCGACACGCGGCTCCAGGTGCTCGCGCTGCCCGGCGACCACGTCCTCGTCGGCGACCCGGTGCTCGAGGTCCTCGAGGGGTCGGTCGCCCAGGAGGAGGCGGTCGCCGCGGTCGTCGTCGCCGACGCGCGCACCCCGCACCAGGACCTCCGCTACGCCGTCCAGCAGGTGGTCGAGATCGGAGTCCGCGGGCTCGCGACCGGCACGAACGACCCGTACACCGCGGTCGGCGCCGTCGAGGCCCTGACCAGCGCGCTGGTCGACCTCTGCGGCCGGCCGGAGGCGCGGGGCCGCTACTCCGACGCCGACGGAGTCGTGCGGCTGCTCGTCCCGTGGCCCCGTGCGGGCGAGCTGCTGGCCGACGTGTTCCTCGCCCTGCGCTCCTACGCGATGGAGCAGCCGCTCGTCGTCCGCGCCGGCGTGCGCCTCGCCGAGCGGCTCGCGGTCGTCGCCCGCGGCGGGACCCGCGTCGAGCTGCACCGCCAGGTCCGGGCGTTCGCGGACGCCCACGCCGCCGCCGACGGCGACGCCCTCGAGGCGCCGGCCCTGCGCGCGTCGCTCGCCGCGCTCGAGGCGCGCCTCGCGGCCTGACGCGCCGGCGGTCCGGTGCTCCGGGAGGACACGTCGGCCGTGGAGTGCTCGAATCGATTCGAGTAGGCTCGGCGCATGACAGAGAACACCACTGAGCTGCGTGTGGGGGTCGTCGGCCTCGGCTTCGCCGGCACCACCCACCTCGACGCCTTCCAGTCCCTGCCCGGCGCCCGCGTCGTCGCGCTCGCCGGCCAGGAGGAGGCGCGCCTGCACGAACTCGGCGCGACCCGCGGCGTCCCCGACCTCTCCGCCGACTGGGAGGACCTGGTCGCCCGCGACGACCTCGACGTCGTCTCCATCGGAGTCCCGAACCACCTGCACCACCCGATCGCCGTGGCCGCGCTCGCGAGCGGCAAGCACGTCTTCTGCGAGAAGCCGCTCGCCACCACCGCCGAGCTGGCGGCCGAGATGGTCGAGGCCGCCCGCGCGAACGACCGCGTGCTCGAGATCGCCTACAACCACCGCCGCCGCGCCGACGTCGCCTTCCTCCGCGACTACCTCGACGACGCGCCGCTCGGCGACGTCTACCACGCCCGCGCGAGCTGGCAGCGGCGCACCGGCATCCCCGGCATCGGCTCCTGGTTCACCAGCAAGGAGCTCGCCGGCGGCGGCCCGCTGATCGACCTCGGCTCCCACGTGCTCGACATCGCGCTGCACCTGCTCGACGAGCCGCGCGTCACCAGTGTCTCGGCCGTCGCGTACGGCGAGATCGGCCGCTCCGGCCGCGGCGGGCGCCCCCACGGCGTCGCCGCCACCGGCACGCACACGTTCGAGGTGGAGGACTTCTCCAGTGCCCTGCTGCGCCTCGACAACGGACGCTCGCTCCAGCTCGACGCGTCCTGGGCGAGCTACTCGAAGGTCCACGAGGACATCGAGGTCGAGCTGCTCGGCTCGGCCGGAGGCGCGCGCCTCCACATCGCCGACTACGCCACGGAGGGGACGCTCACCCTCTACTCCGAGGTCGCCGGAGCGCCGACCGTCTCGCACCCCGACGTGAAGGTCCCCGCCGGGCACCACCGCTCCGTCATCGCCGAGTTCCTGGAGGCGATCGCCTCGGGAGCCGACGCGCCCGCGGGCGGCCCCCGCTACTCCGGCCACTACGGCGAGTACGCGCTGCACCGCAGCCGGGTGGTCGACGCGATCTACCGCTCCGCCGCCGAGAAGAAGGAGGTGGCGGTCGCATGAGCGCCCCGATCGAGGTCCTCGTCTGGAACGAGTTCCGCCACGAGACCCGCGGCGACGAGACCGTGCTGCGCCACTACCCCGACGGCATCCACCGCGTGATCGCGGACGGGCTCGCGGAGTCGCTCGGCGACGCCGTCTCGGTGCGCACCGCGACGCTCCCCGAGCCCGAGCACGGTCTCACCGAGGAGGCGCTCGCGAAGACGGACGTGCTGCTGTGGTGGGGGCACATCGCGCACGAGGAGGTGTCGGACGAGGTCGTCCAGCGCGTGCTGCGGCACGTGCAGGAGGGGATGGGGATCCTGGTCCTGCACTCGGGCCACTACTCGTCGATCTTCAGGGCGCTGATGGGCACGACCTGCTCGCTGAAGTGGCGCAATGACCGCGACCGCGAGCTGGTCTGGACGATCGCGCCCACGCATCCGATCGCCGAGGGCGTGCCCAGCCCGCTGATCATCCCCGAGCAGGAGATGTACGGCGAGTACTTCGACATCCCGGTGCCGGAGGAGACGGTGTTCCTGTCGACGTTCACCGGCGGCGAGGTGTTCCGCTCCGGAGTGACCTACACCCGCGGCCTCGGCAAGGTCTTCTACTTCTCGCCCGGCGATCAGGACTACCCCGTCTACCACCACCCGGACATCCGGCGCGTGCTGGCGAACGCCGTCCGCTGGGCCCGGCCGACCCGCCCGCGCACGCCCCTCACGGCCGACCACCACCCCCGGGGCTGGTTCGAGTCCTGACGCCCCTCCGCGAGATGCCACCTGTGACGGCGACACGCCGCGTCCGGGCGTCGTAGGTGGCATCTCGCGGGAGGTACTGGGGGGATGCAGGAGGCGGAGGGGCGCGAGCCGGACGAGGTGCGGCGGTACGGGGAGGCACCCGAGCAGCTCGTGGAGGTGTTCCGGGCAGCGGCCCGTGCAGGCGGTACTGCGCGCGGGCCGGTCGTGCTCCTGCACGGCGGATTCTGGCGCGCGCGGTGGGACCGGTTGCACGCCCGACCGCTCGCTGCGGCGCTGGCCGACCGCGGGCACGACGTGCTCCTCCCCGAGTACCGGCGGGTCGGCGACGAGGGCGGAGGCTGGCCGGGCACCGGCGAGGACGTCCTGACCGTGCTCGCGGCGCTCCCGGCACTGCTGCCCGACGCCGGACCGGTCACCCTCATCGGCCACTCCGCCGGCGGGCACCTCGCCGTCTGGTCGCAGGCCGCCCGTCCGTCCCCGCACGTCGCGGCCGTGGTGGCGCTGGCGGGCGTGCTCGACCTGGCCGCCGCCTCCGCCGACCGCCTGAGCGATGACGCCGTCGGGGAGCTCCTCGGCGGCGACCTCAGGCTGCTCCCGGGCGCCGACCCCGCGCAGCTGCCCCCGCCGCCGCAGCCGACCACGCTGATCCACGGCACCCTCGACGAGGACGTCCCCGTCGAGTACAGCCGCCGCTACTCCGCCCGGCACCGCTCGGTGAGCCTGCACGAGCTCGCCGACGCCGGTCACCTCGACCTCGTCGACCCGGCCGGCCCCGCCTTCACCGCCCTCGTCGCCGCCCTCGCGTGAGTCCCCGAGCGCTCACCGCTCGCGAGATGCCACCTGTGACGGCGACACGCCGCGCAGGGCCGTCACAGGTGGCATCTCGCGGAGGGGAGGGGAGGGGGCGGGAACAGGCGCGCTAGAGGACCGGCGGGTACAGGAAGAGCGGGACCTGCGCGGTGGGGAAGGTGCGGGTCACGTAGCTGTGCTTGCCGCCGTAGTTGTACTCCTCCAGGAGCACGGTGCCGTCGTCGTTCACCTTCTGCACGTACGAGACGTGGTTGTAGGTCCACCACGCGACGCAGCCGACGATCGGGACGCTGCTGGTCGCCCAGCCCTTCGCGGCCCAGTTGTCGGGCCACTCGTAGGCGCTGCCGCCCAGGGGAGTGATATTGCCCCAGGTGTACTTCCACGGGGCGGAGGTGCGGCCGGCGTCGCGGTTGAGGCGCCAGGCCACGAAGTCGACGCACTCGCGGTAGTAGTAGCCGAGCGGCGAGAGTCCGCCGCCGTCGTCGTCGATGGTCTCGTAGGGCCACGGGTAGTCGTCGCCGACCGCGCGGGTCTGCACGGTCGAGAACTCGCCGCCGTTCGACCCGGAGAGCACGGCCGCCTGGCGGCTGGCCTCGTCGAGCTGCGCCTGGGTCGGTGCGGCGAAGGCGTCGCGGACGGCGGTCTGGCCGGTGGCGTCGGAGGAGACGGTGAGGTTCTGGAGGCCGACCCGGTTCGCGGCGGCGCGGCCGGTCGCGGTGGCGGAGGAGCTGCGGGCGCCGTACGCGGGGATCGCAGCGGTGGCGAAGAGGCCGCCGACCACCGAGAAGGTGCCGAAGGCCAGGGCGCGGCGGCTGAGGCCGCGGGCCCGGGCGGGCTCGGCGGCGCGGGGAGCGACGGGGCGGGAGGCGGACGCGCGGCGCGGTGAGGCCGGGATCGATCGTGAGGCGGGGGAGGCGGCGGGGACCTCGACGGAGACGGTCGGAGCGGTCGCCACGGGGGCCGCAGCGTCGACGGCGGAGTCGTCAGCGCCGGCGGAGTCGTCAGCGCCCGCGGAGTCGTCGGTGCCCGCGGAAGGGGTGGAGTCGTCCGATCCGCTGCCCTCGACCGCAGTGCCGGCGGTCGCCGCGCCCGCGCCCGTCTCCGCCCGGGCCGCACGGCGCTCGGCCTCGCGGGCCTCGCGCCGGGTCAGGGGTGCAGTGGTCGGGGTGCCGGCACTCTCCTCAGGGGTGGGAATGCCTGGCTTCGACACGCGTGCGTTCTCCTCGGGTGACGGTGGTGACGGGGGTCGGGGCCGGTGGGGGATCCGGCGACGAGCCACTCTAGCCCGAGGCCCGCGGATAACGGAACGATCACGACGGATCCGGCACGGATGCTCCGACCGCTCGCGCCCGTGCGGTGCCAGGATGGGGCGAAACCGGGAAGGAGCTCCTCATGACCGCACCCACCCCCACCGGACCCGTCCTCGTCGGCATCGTCGACGGCCAGCGACCCGAGGTCCTGCGCACCGCCGCCCGCGTCGCCGCCGACGCCGGAGCCGCTCTGCTGCTCGTGTCGGTCTCGGCCGATCCGTACCTCGTCGGCGAGTACGTCGATCCGATGACCGGCGGCATCCCGCTCGGCTTCGTCGGAGCCGCGGCCGACCGCGGCGAGGGCCCGACCCTCCCGCCCGGGCTCCGCGAGACGGTCGAGCACGAGCTGGACGGCAGCACCGTGCAGTGGTCGCTGCGCGCCGCGCGGGGCGAGCCCGCCCTGGCGCTCGCCGAGGTCGCCGAGGAGGTCGACGCTCGGATGATCGTGGTCGGCACCCGCGACGCGGGCGTGCTCGCGAGCATCGCCGAGTTCCTCAGCGGGAGCGTCGCCGCCCACCTCGCGCACCGCCAGCACCGCCCCGTGCTCGTCGTCCCGCGCGCCGACCGCGACCCGTCGCGCCCGGCGCCCTGGGACCTCGCGGAGTGACGCGACCCCTCCACCTGCGCCCCTCCGCGATCCTCCTGGTCGCGGCGGGCGGTGCCGTCGGCACGGCTGCCCGCGCCGCGATCGGTGCCGCACTGTCTCCGCTGGGCGTCGTGCCGGTCGCGACGCTCGCCGTGAACCTGCCGGGCGCGTTCCTCCTGGGCCTCCTGCTCGAGGCGCTGGCGCGGCGCGGGCCGGACGACGGCGGGCGCCGCACCCTGCGCCTCCTGCTCGGCACCGGCGTGCTGGGCGGATTCACCACCTACAGCACCTTCTCGCTCGACACGGTCGCGCTGCTCGAGGGCGGCCACGTCGCCGAGTACCTGCTCTACACCGGCGGCACGCTCGTGCTGGGCGTGCTCGCCGCCGCTCTGGGCATCGCGGTCGCGGGGCGGCGGAGGACGGCGGCGTGACGCCCGGCCTGCTGCTCGCGGTCGCGCTCGCGGGCGGCGTCGGAGCGGCCGCACGGCTCGTCGTCGACGGGGTCGCGCGGTCGCTCGTGCCGACGCGCTGGCCGGTCGGCACCGCGCTGATCAACGTGAGCGGGTCGCTGCTGCTCGGAGTCGTCACCGGGCTCGTGCTGGCCGGCGTCCTCGACCCGGTGTGGCGGGCCGTGCTCGGGACGGGCGTGCTCGGCGGCTTCACCACGTTCAGCACGGCGAGCGTCGAGACCGCGCGGCTGCTGCTCGACCGGCGCTGGGCGGCCGGGCTGGGGTACGGCGTCGGCACGGCGGCGCTCGCCGTCGCAGCGGCGGCCGCGGGTCTCGCGCTGACGGGCGTCCGCTTCTCCTGAGCCGCGCCGGGCGGCCGGTCGGCGCTCGGCCGCTCGCCGACCGGCCCCGCAGCCCGCTCGCGCCCGCCCCGTCGACCCGGCCCCGTCACTCCGGATCCCCCCGCTCACGGGGCAGGCGCCCGTCGCCGCCCGCGAGCTGACACGGATCCCCGCGCGACGCCCCCCGGTCGAGGGACGGCTCGACCTCCGGCGCATGGGTGAAGATGGGCGGATGACATCCGCGGGGGGCGTTCCGGAGCTCAGGCTGGCCGTCGTCGACGACCAGCCCCTCTACCGGCACATGCTGTCGTCGCTGCTGCGCTCGGTGCCGGGCGTGCGGAGCGTCGTGGAGGCCGGATCGGCCACGGAGGCGCGGTCGGTGCTGCGGCCCGCGGAGCTCGACGTGGCGATCCTCGACATCGAGCTCGGCGACGGGGACGGCATCGAGCTCGGGCGCCGGCTGCGGTCCACCGCGCCCGAGCTGGGCGTCGTCCTGCTCTCGGCCGTCGACGCGATGCACCGCTTCCTCCGCCTCGACCGCGCCGAGGCCCGCGGCTGGAGCTACCTCTCGAAGACCTCCTCCCTCTCCGCCCCCGCCCTGCTCGCCTCCGTCCGCGCCACGGCCGACGGCCGCACCGTGCTCGACCCGGCACTGGTCGCCGCCCGCGCCGCCCGCCGCGACTCCCCGGTCGCCGCGCTGAGTCCGCGCCAGTACGAGGTGCTCTCCGGTCTCGCGTCGGGACTGACCAACGCCGCGATCGGCGAGAGCCTGGGCATCGCGGTCCGCTCGGTCGACAACCACGTCAACGCCGTCTACGCGGCCCTCGGAGTCCGCTCGGACGGCGAGCGCAACCCGCGGGTCGACGCGACGCTCCTCTTCCTCGAGCACACCGGATGAGCACCGGCCCGAGCGACGCGCACGAGGACAACCGCATCGTCCTCGGAGCGATGGCCCTCCTCGGCGGCGTCCTCTCGCTGCTGGCTGCGCTCCAGGCCGTCTTCGCGCTCGGGATGCTGTCGCGGACGCTGCGGGGCGTCGATCCGGGCCCGCTGCTCGACGTCACGACGCGCGTGCTGGTCAACGTGTCGACGATCGGGCTCGCGATCGCGCTGGTCGCGGTGCTGCGCCCCGAGCGCTCGTCGGGCGGCGCTCGCGTGGCCCGGACGGCGGTGATCGCGGTGGGGATGGGACTCGTCCGCTGCTGCCTCCAGGTGCTGACCGGCGTCTACCCGGTCTCGGCCCTCCCCGCTCTCGCGGTCGAGCTGGTCGTCGGATCCACGGTGATCGCGCTGATCACCGCCTACGGCTACCTGCTCGTGCGCTCGGCGCGGCGGGTGCGCGAGAAGGAGCGGGAGCACGCCCGCGCCTCCGTGCAGGCGCTCGAGGCGGTGCAGGCCCTGCAGCGGGAGGAGCTGCGGGTGCGGCGCGACGTCGCGCAGAGCCTGCACGGCGGCCTCCAGAACGGCCTCGTGGTGCTGACCGCCGAGCTGCACGCGGTCGCGAGCACGGCGGACGAGGCGGCGTCGGACCGGCTGCTCGCCATCGCCGCGCGGCTCGACCGGCTCCGCGAGGACGAGGTGCGCGCGGTCGGCCACGCCCTCTACCCGGTCGAGATCGACCACGGCCTGGTCCCCGCCGTCCGCGACCTCGTCGCGCGCCTCCCTCCCGAGATCGCGGTCGACCTCGACCTCGGGCGCATCGCGGCGCTCGCCGCGGAGGGCGCCGAGCCGCCGCTCGAGCAGCGGATGCTCCTGGTCCGGTTCCTGGAGGAGGCGGTCACCAACGCGCTGAAGCACGGCGGCGCCTCCTCGCTGCGGGTGCGCGGCGCCGAGGAGGCGGGCGTCGTGGTGCTCACCCTCGACGACGACGGCCGCGGAATCGCCGAGGACGCGACGCGCTCGGGCCTGGCGCGGCTGGAGCGGCAGCTCGCGGTCTACGGGGGCTCGCTGGAGCTCTCGGACTCGCCCGTGCTCGCGGGGGCGCGGCTGCGGGCGCGGCTCCCGCTGTCCGGCGCGGCGCCCGGCGGGAACGTCGGTCGGGCGGAGTAGCGCGACGGGCGCTCGGGCCGTCCCTCGCGTCGAGCACCGGGCGGCCCGAGGGACGGATCCACGCCGGACAGCGAGCCGTCTCCTCGGGCCCGCCCCTCACGCCGGGTAGACCAGCAGGTCCTCCGGGGCGACGGTGAAGCCCGCCTCGCGGCCGGGCGCGAGGTCGAGCCGGGCCGCGTCGGCCGCCGGGACGTCGGCGGTCAGGAGCGCGCTGCGCACCCGCACCGCGTCGCCCCGCTGCTCCACGTCGGTGATCACGGACCGGAGGCCCCCGTCGCCGACGGAGACGGCGGAGGGACGGACCGCGGCGAGCACCGCGGCGCCGACCGCGACCGGCTCGGCCGCGACTCCGGACAGCTCGCGCCCGTCGGCGGTGCGCAGACCCGACCCGGTGCGGACGCCCTCGAGCAGCTCGAGCCCGGCGAGCTCGGCGGTGAACGCGGTGCGCGGGCGCCTGAGGACGCGGGCGGTCGGCCCCTCCTCCACCACGCGGCCGCCGTGCAGCACCAGCACCCGGTCGGCGAGGGTCCAGGCGTCGAGCACGTCGTGGGTGACCACGATCGCCGAGCGGTCGGCGAGCACCTCGCGGAGCATCCGGCGGAGGACGGGGGCGGTCCGGGCGTCGACCGCGGCCAGCGGCTCGTCGAGCAGCAGGAGGCGCGGGTCGGTCGCGAGGGCCCGGGCGAGGGCGACCCGCTGAGCCTGGCCGCCGGAGAGGCTCCCCGGGCGCCGGTCGGCCAGGTCGGCCACGCCCGCGGCGGCCAGCTCGCGCTCCGCCCGCTCGCGGGACCGCGCCCGCCCGGCGCCGGCGCTGCGCGGACCGAACGCCGCGTTCTCGCGCACGCTGAGGTGCGGGAACAGCAGCGGATCCTGCGCCAGCAGGGCGACGGGGCGCCGGTGCGGAGGAGTCCACCGGCGGTCGTCGAAGAGCAGCTCGCCGCCGGCGGTCGCCCGCCCGGAGTCGGCGCGGACGAGGCCGGCGATCAGCTCGAGC
The DNA here is from genome assembly GCF_002932755.1 of Rathayibacter sp. AY1B6. Lineage (NCBI taxonomy): Bacteria > Bacillati > Actinomycetota > Actinomycetes > Micrococcales > Microbacteriaceae > Rathayibacter > Rathayibacter sp. AY1B6. Next base: position 72,658 of record NZ_PSWL01000005.1, on the reverse strand, counting down.
ACGGTCGACTTGCCCGCGCCGTTGGGCCCGAGCAGCGCGATCGTCTCGCCCTCGGCCACGTCGATCCGCACGTCGATCCCGCGCGCCGCGAGCCGCGCCTCCAGCAGCAGGCTCACCGCGGCACCCCCCGGGCGGAGCGGCCGTGCGCGAGACCGATCACGAGCACCGCGACCACCACGAGCACCAGCGCGAGGGCGACCGCCGCGTCCGGATCGCTCTCCCGCTGCAGGTAGATCTCGAGCGGGAGGGTGCGCGTCGTGCCCTCGAGGCTCCCGGCGAAGGTCAGCGTCGCTCCGAACTCGCCGAGCGCCCGCGCGAACGAGAGGATCGCGCCCGAGGCGAGGCCCGGCAGGATCAGCGGCAGCGTGATCCGCCGGAGCACCGTCCCGGGGGAGGCGCCCAGCGTCGCGGCGACCGACTCGTACCGCGCGCCGGCGCTGCGCAGCGCGCCCTCGAGCGTCAGCACCAGGAACGGCAGGGCCACGAAGGTCTGCGCGATCACGACGGCGGTGGTCGAGAACGCGATGCGGACGCCGAGGGCCTCCAGCGCGCCGCCGAGCAGGCCCATCCGCCCGAAGGTGAAGAGCAGCGCCAGCCCGCCGACCACCGGCGGCAGCACCAGCGGCAGCAGCACCAGCGAGCGGAGCAGGCGCTGGCCGGGGAACGCCGTGCGGGCGAGCACCAGGGCCATCGGGGTCCCGAGCAGCAGGCACAGCAGGGTCGCGACGGCGGAGGTGCGCAGGCTCAGCAGGAGCGCGGCGACGGAGGAGTCGGAGGTGATCAGCGGCAGGAACTGCGGCCAGTCGACGCGGGCGAGGATCGCGACGAGCGGGAGCAGCACCAGCAGGGCGCCGAGCGCGGCGACCGCCACGACCCAGCGCGGCAGGCCGGACCCGGTGCGCATCAGCCGCGGGCGAGCGGCGTCTCGACGATGACCGTGGTCGCCTTGACCACCGCCACCGCGGGAGACCCGGGCTCGAGCCCGAGCTCGCGGACCGCCTCGCTGCTCATCAGCGAGACCACGCGGTGCGGACCGCACTGCAGCTCGACCTGCGCCATCACGGTGTCCATCACGATGCCGGTGACGATCCCGACGAAGCGGTTGCGGGCCGAGCGCGCGACCGGGGAGGGATCCTCCGGCAGCACGGCGTTCGCGCGGGCGAGCCGGGCGACCTCGAGGCCGTCGACGACGCGCCTCCCGGACGCGTCCTTCGCGCTCTCGAGCGTCCCGTTCTCGATCCAGCGCCGCAGCGTGTCGTCGCTCACGCCGAGCGCGGCGGCGGCGTCCCTGATCCGTATCTGCGGCATGCCGTCGATCCTACGTCCGCGCCTGCGCTCGCGCCCTGCCTGCGAGATGCCACTTCGGTACGCCTTGTGCGGCGTGTCGCGTACCGAAGCGGCATCTCGCGGAGGGGGGAGAGCGCGGCGCGGAGGCACGGACGCTGGGGAGCCCGGGCCTCGCGCGCAACCCCCTGGAGGGACGGCGGGAGCGCGACGCACGCTGGGGGGACGACGACACAGGAGGCGGCATGCGCGCGATGGTCTACCGGGGCCCCTACAAGGTCCGCGTGGAGGAGAAGGACCGGCCGAGGATCGAGCACCCGAACGACGCGATCGTCCGGGTGACGATGGCGGCGATCTGCGGATCCGACCTGCACCTCTACCACGGGCTGCTCCCGGACACCCGGATCGGCCACACCTTCGGCCACGAGTTCATCGGCGTGGTCGACGAGGTCGGCTCGTCGGTGCAGAACCTCAGCGTCGGCGACACCGTGATGGTCCCGTTCACCATCTACTGCGGCTCCTGCTGGTTCTGCTCCCGCGGCCTCTACTCCAACTGCCACAACGTGAATCCGAACGCCACCGCGATCGGCGGCATCTACGGCTACTCGCATTCGGCGGGCGGCTACGACGGCGGGCAGGCCGAGTACGTGCGCGTCCCGTTCGCCGACGTGGGCCCGACGAAGATCCCCGAGTGGCTGCCGCACGAGGACGCCCTGATGCTCACCGACGCCTTCTCGACCGGCTACTTCGGCGCGCAGCTCGGCGACATCGTCGAGGGCGACACGGTCGTGGTGCTCGGAGCCGGACCGGTCGGCCTGGCCGCCGCGCGCTCCGCCTGGCTGATGGGCGCCGGCCGCGTCATCGTCGTCGACCAGATCGACTACCGCCTCGCCAAGGCCCGCGACTTCGCCTTCGCCGAGACCATCGACTACACCGAGGAGGACGACCTGATCGTCACCCTCAAGAAGACCACCGGCGGGCTCGGCGCCGACGTCGTGATCGACGCGGTCGGTGCGGAGGCCGACGGGAACCTCCTCCAGCACGTCACCGGCGCGACGCTCAAGCTGCAGGGCGGCTCGCCGATCGCGCTGAACTGGGCGATCGACGGCGTCCGCAAGGGCGGCACCGTCTCGGTGATGGGCGCCTACGGTCCGCTCGCGAGCGCCGTCAAGTTCGGCGACGCCGTCAACAAGGGCCTCACGCTGCGGATGAACCAGGCCCCCGTCACCCGGCAGTGGCCGCGCCTGTTCGAGCACATCCGGGCCGGGCACATCGCGCCCAGCGGCCTGATCACGCACCGCATCCCGCTCGAGCACATCGCCGAGGGGTACCACCTGTTCTCGTCCAAGCTCGACGGCTGCATCAAGACCGTCGTCGTCCCGTAGGAGGATCCCGTGCCGTACACCGCCGACCGCCCCGTCCGCGTGCCGACCGCCGAGGAGCTGCGCGCCCGCATCCCGGGCTGGGGCGCCGACCTCGACCCCGCCGACCGGCCCGCGTTCCCGCGCGAGCGCACCGACCTGGTCTCGGGCGCGCACTGGGAGCGTCCGGAGAGGATGCGGACGCACGGCCGTCGCGAGAAGAGCATCGAGCACCTCGAGCTGCCCGCCGTCTTCGGCACGGCGCAGCCCCTCCACGGGATCTCGGGCGCGATCCGCCGCTACGCCTACGACCGGTTCAGCGAGGGGCGCCACGCGCACTGGCTGCTGCTCGTGCTGGGCGACCGGGTGGAGTCGACGGGGGCCCACCTCCGCTCGCTGCTCACGGCCCGGCCGGACGATCCGATCACCGAGTCCGGCGTGCCGGCAGAGGCGCACGCGCATCCGATCGCCTCGCGCCGCGGCCGGACCGACGTGCGCCACCAGGTCCTCGACCCGCTGCTCGTCGGCGGTCCCTGGGTCCTCGCGGCCCTCGGCGCCGTGGCCGCCGCCCGCCGCCTCCTCCGCTGACGCCCGATCCCCCTCCTCGGGAGAGGCCGCTTCGGTACGCCTCCGTGGGGGTGTCGCGTCCCGGAGCGGCGTCTCGCGGAGGGGACGGGGGTCAGCGGCTGCGGGGCGCGGCGCCGGCCGTCGGCGCGGTGCGGGTGTCGACGCTCGCCGTGAGTGCCGCGGAGTAGCCGGACGCCGGGCTGCCGGACATCGTCGCGAGCTGCAGGGTCCCGCCGTCGTCGCCGAAGACGGAGTCGGACTCCAGGCGGACCCGGGCGAGGTTCGCGGCCGAGCCCGCGTAGGCGTCGAGGGCGTAGACCGCGGTGCACGCCTCCTCCTGCAGGGCGACCTGCGAGGTCGCGATCGCGTTCGCCGCGTCGGTGATCGAGTCGACTCCCGGGTACACCTCGAAGTGGATGTGCGGCCAGCGGCCGGAGTAGCAGGCCGGGACGATCGAGGCGAAGGAGACGACGCCCGACGCGTCGGCGATCTGCACGCCGCGGAGGTACGTCTCGTCCTCGACGCCGCTGGAGTACATCGAGTAGTCGCCGTTCGCGTCGCAGTGCCAGACGTACACGGCGGCTCCGGCGAACGGCACGCCCCCGTCCGCCGCGTCGAGGATCGTCAGAGTGAGCGCGAGGGGGACTCCGTCGGCCGTCGCGCCGCCGCCGATGCTGGTGCGCAGGTCGCTGCGGACGATCCCGGAGCGCTCGAGGACGTCGACCCCGTTCGAGCCGTCGCCCGGGTAGGGGCCGGCCGTCTCGTCGGGGATCTCGTCGGCGACCGCGGTGGCGGTCCCGGCCGGGGCGGTCGCTGCGGCGGAGGAGGAGGAGGAGGCCGAGGAGGCGGAGGCGGATCCCGAGCCTCCGGTGGCGCACGCCGCGAGCCCGAGGGTCGCCGCCCCCGCGCCGACCAGCGTCAGCACGCCGCGCCGCGAGAAGAGGGTCCCCACGTCGAACGGGAGGCCCTGGTCGACCACCTCCTCCTCGGGGCGGTCGAGCCGGCGGCCCTCGTAGGCCGGTCCGTCGGGTGTGCTGCGGGGCTCCGGAATGCGGGTCATGGTCGTGCTCCTCGTCGATCGTGGTGTCCGTCGCGAGCGACTCTGGCGGCCGAGGCTCTGCGCCTCCGATGACCGTCCTACGACCCTCCTCTGAGGCTCCTACGACCGTCCTACGACCCTCCTCCGACCGACCTGCCGAGCGTCCTGCGGCCGTCCTCCGATGCCGCGACGCCTCTCAGGGCGCCCCGAACCCGGCCGCCGCGAGCACCGCGCGCCCGGCGTCGGAGGCGACGTACGCGACGAAGGCCGCCGCCGTGGCCGGGTCGCCCGCTCCGGTCAGTGCCGCGATCGGGTAGGTGTTCACCGCCTCCGAGGACTCGGCGAACGGGATGCCGGTGACCGAGCCCGCGGCCCCGCGCACGTCCGTCGCGTAGACGAGCCCGGCGTCCGCCTCGCCCGAGGACACCTTGCCGAGCACGTCGGTGACCGACGACTCCTCGCTCACAGGGGAGAGGTCGATCCCGGCGGCCTGCTCGACCGCGACGGCCGCTGCTCCGCACGGCACCTGCGGCGCGCAGACGACGGTGGCGGTCGCGGGCCGGGCGAGATCGGCGAGCGAGGCGACCTGCGCCGGGTTGCCGGGGGGCACGGCGATCTCGAGCGTGTTCGAGGCGATGTCGACCGGGTCCCCGTCGACGAGCCCCGCCTCGGCGACGGTCGACATCGTGCGCTCGTCGGCGGAGGCGAAGACGTCGGCCGGGGCGCCGTTGACGATCTGCGTCGCGAGGTCGGAGGAGCCGGCGAAGGAGAGCTCGACCTCGGCGCCGGGCTCGGCGGCCTCGAACCCCGTGGCGAGCTCGGTGAACGCGCCCTTCAGCGAGGCGGCGGCGAAGACGGTGATGGAGCCGCCGGTCGAGGACGTCGCGTCGCCGGTGGCCGCACCGCCGGCAGGGGACGAAGGAGCGGAGCAGCCCGCGAGCAGGAGGAGCGCGGCGGCGGCGGGGACGAGGGTGAGCAGGCGACGACGCACGGGGACCTCCGGATCAGGAGTCCGCAGATGCGGCGGACAGCTGATCCTAGATCCTCAAGTGCGGTGGACGGCCGGGCGACGCACCTGCGCGGAACGACCGGTCCCGCGACGCACAGCGGCGGGCTGACCGCAGCCCTCCGGCTCCGGCCCGCCCGCCGCTCGTCGCGGCCGCCTCGACGGCGGCCCTCCGCTCAGCGCTGCGGCGGCGAGTAGAACTGGAGGTCGTTGCCCTCCGAGTCCTTGAAGGGGAGGATGCGGCCCCACTCGTGGTCGCTGATCTCGCCCTCGATCGACGCGCCGCGCGCCGTGAGGCGCTCCAGCTCGTCCTCGATCGAGCCCTCGGGCTGGAACGAGACGACCGCCCCGCCCTGCTCCGCGACCGTGGCCGACTCGCGGGCGTTCAGGCCGATCATCAGCCCGCCGGCGTCCAGCTCCGACCAGTCGTCCGAGGTGTCCTTGACCTCGAGGCCGAGCGTGTCGCGGTAGAACGCGACCGCCCGCTCCATGTCCGTGACGGGGACCCAGACCGTTGCGACTCCTGATGCCATGTCGTGCTCCTTCGCTCGATGATGCCGTTCCTCCGACGCTAGGTCGGGGACGCCCGGAGCGGGGGCCCTTGCGCCGACGCGCGGAGGCTGCTCTCGCGCGGCGCCTCTCCGCCGGGACACCCTCGCGCGAACGCCCCGCGCTCCCGCCTCAGCGCTCGGCGACGAAGCGGTGCACCACCGCGAGGTCCTCGTCGCCGAGGCCCGCGTCGACGAGGTCGCGGAACACGGTGCGGAGCGTGCCGAGCAGCGGAGCGGAGGTGCCCGTCGCCTCCGCCTCGTCGGCCGCGGCCCGCAGGTCCTTGTCCATGAAGGAGGCGACGCCGGTCGGCGTGTAGTCGCGGGCGACCAGGGCGGCGCGCTTGGTCTCGAGCACCCGGCTGCCCGCGTAGCCGCCCTGCAGCAGGGCGAGCAGCGTGTCGAGGTCGAGGCCGGAGCGCTCGGCGATGACGGCGGCCTCCGCGATCGCGGTCATGGTCGCGGCGACGACGAGCTGATTGCAGGCCTTCGCCACCTCGCCGGCGCCGAGCGGTCCGAGGCGGACGGCGGTCCCGCAGGCGGACAGGACGGGCAGCACGCGGGCGACGTCCTCCTCCGCCCCGCCGACCATGATCGAGAGGGTCCCCGCCTCGGCGCCCTCGGTGCCGCCGCTGACGGGAGCGTCCACGAGGCGGAGCCGAGGGTGGCGGCCCGCCAGCTCGCGCAGGCCGGAGGCGGACACGCTGGAGCAGACGGCCAGCACGAGGTCCGCCCGGGCCGCGAGCACGCCCTCCTCTCCCTCGAGCACCTCCTCGAGCTGCGGCAGGTCCGGCACCATCGCGATCAGCACGTCCGAGGCGGCGGCGAGCGAGCGGGCGGAGTCGTGCCACTGCGCCTCGGGGACGGCACGGCGGGCGCGGTCGGCGGAGGCGGGGCGCGCGGTGATCCCGAGCGGGACGCCGGCGGCGACGAGGCGACGGGCCATCGGGGCGCCCATGCTCCCGAGCCCGACGAAGCCGGTGCGGACGGGCGGGAGGGCGGCGGTCGAGGTGTCCGGCATGCGCCCAGCATATCGAACACGGTTCACAGGAGTGAAGTAGGGTGGGCGCGGGCCGATCCGGGGGAGAGCCTCCCGCACCGTCCCGCGAAGGGACATCCGTGACCGATCGCCTCCGCGTCGTCGTCGCCTCGCCGCTCAGCCCCGAGCTGATCGCCCGCATCGTCGAGCTCGAGCCGCGCCTCGACGTCGTCGCCGACCAGAGCCTCCTCCCTCCGATGCGCCACCCCGGCGACCACGGCGGAGACCCCTCCTTCCGGCGCACCCCGGAGCAGCAGCACGCCTTCGACGAGCTGGTCGACTCCGCCGACGTCCTCTACGGCGTGCCGGACGAGACCCCCGCCGCCCTCGCGCGCACAGCCGCCGCGAATCCGCGCCTCCGCTGGGTGCAGACGATGCCCGCCGGCGGAGGCGCGCAGGTGCGGGCCGCGGGGCTCGACGACGCGCAGCTGGAGCGCATCGCGTTCTCGACCTCGGCGGGAGTCCACTCCGAGCCGCTGGCCGAGTTCGGGGTCTTCGGACTCCTGGCCGGTGCCAAGTCCCTCCCGCGCCTCCAGTCCCTCCAGCGCGAGCGTGTCTGGGGCGGCCGGTGGACGATGGGGCTGATCTCGGAGCAGACGGTCCTGATCGTCGGGCTGGGCACGATCGGGCGAGCGACGGCCCGCACGCTCCAGCAGCTCGGCGCCCGCGTGATCGGCACGAGCCGCCACGAGACCGAGGTCGAGCACGTCGACGAGATCGTCGCCCCCGACGCGATCGCGGAGGTGGCGGGCCGGATCGACGGGGTCGTCGTCACCCTCCCCGGCACCGCCGCCACCGAGAAGCTGGTCGGCTCCGAGTTCTTCGCCGCGCTGCGCCCCGGCGCCTCGTTCGTCAGCGTCGGCCGCGGGACGGTCGTCGACGAGGAGGCACTTCTCGCCGCGCTCGACGACGGCCGCGTCGGCTTCGCCGCGCTCGACGTGGTGGCGGAGGAGCCGCTCGAGCAGGGCAGCCCGCTCTGGAGCCACCCGAGCGTCCTGATCAGCCCCCACACCGCGGCGCTGAACGTCGCCGAGGACCGCCTGATCGCCGAGCTCTTCGCGCGCAACGCCACCCGCTTCCTCGACGGGGAGCCCCTGATCAACCGAGTCGATACGGTGGAGTTCTACTGACACCGCCCCCGCGAGAGGACGACATGGCCCGCCCCGATGCGCCCCCGACGACGGCCGACTCCGACAGGGGCTCGGGCGCCCCGGCCGTGTCGCGCGCTCTGCGGATCCTCGATCTCCTCGCCGACGCGGGCGGCCCGCGCACGCTGACCGACATCGCCCGCGAGCTCGGGATCGCCAAGTCGTCGACCTCGAACCTCTGCGCCGCGCTGGAGGAGGGGCGGCTGATCCGCCGCGCCGGCTCCGGCTTCCTCCTCGGCCGGCGCACCGTCGAGCTCGGCAGCCACTACCTCGCCGGCTTCGACCCGGTGCGCGAGTTCTACCGGCTCTGCGAGGAGTCGCCGGTGCTCTCGCGTCAGCTGGTGCAGATCGCGCTGCTCGACGGCACCCGCGTCCTCTACCTGGCGGTGCACGAGGGGCGGGAGCGGTTCGCGCTCTCCGCGAGCGTCGGCGACAGGTATCCCGCCTCCGCCACCGCCGTCGGGACCGCGCTGCTGGCCGAGCTCGACGACGCCGAGATCGCCGAGCGCTTCGCCGACGACCGCGACATCGTCGTCTTCACCGACCGGTCCACGTCCTCGACCCGCGAGCTGCTCCGCAAGGTTGGCGCGGCGCGCCTGCGCGGCTACGCGATCGACGACGGCGAGCTGCACCCCAGCGTCCTGGGCGTCGCCGTCGCGGTCCCGGCCGCGACCCGCTCCGATCTCTCGGTCGCGGTCGGCGTCTCGCTGGTCCGGCCGGTCGCCGACGATCAGGAGGAGGTCGTCGCGGCACTCCGCGAGGCCGCCGCGGCGCTCGGCCGCCCGCCCCTCGTGGCAGCGACGCCCGCCTGACGCCTCAGCGTCCATTCTGTTGAATGGCGTTCACTGGGCTGTTACGCTCGGCCCATCCCGCCTCTGCGGGCCGGAGTGAGCGAGGCACCGTGGCGAGCAGCAGCACCAGCACGACCGGCGTCGATCCGAGAGGCGTCCGCTGATGCGCCTCGCGCGGATCCGTGCCGAGGGCGGCCCGGCCGTCGTCCTCCAGGTCGCGGGGGAGTGGTGCGAGATCGAGGACGCCTTCGCCGCGGAGCCGGTCGAGACGGGCCGCCGCTGGCCCGTCGAGGGCGCGCACCTGCTGGCCCCGGTGGAGCCCCGCGTCATCCTCGGCATGGCGCACAACGGCTCCGCGGCCGACCGGCAGCTGCCTCCGCAGGCCTTCCACAAGACGGCGCACACCCTGGCCGGGCCCGGCGATCCGATCGTGCTCGACGAGGGCATCGGCCCGGTGGTCGTCGAGGGCGAGCTCGCCCTGGTCATCGGCCGCACCGCGCGGCACCTCACCCCCGAGGACGCGCTCGCGCACGTGCTCGGAGCGACGGTCGCGAACGACGTCACCGCTCCCGGGATGATCGCCGCCGACGGCCTCTTCCTCCAGGGGAAGAACGGCGACGGCTGGACGCCGCTCGGTCCGTGGATCGAGACCGGGGTCGACGTCGACGCGGTCGGCATCACGGTGAGCGTCGACGGGGAGGTGCGGGCCGTCTCCTCGACCGATCGCCTCGGCTGGCGCGCCGCGGAGATCCTGGTGCACCTCACCTCCCACCTCACGCTCCACCCGGGTGACGTGGTCCTCACCGGCTCGCCCGGCACGGCCGTCGAGGTCGGGCCCGGCCAGGAGGTGCTGATCGCCCTCGACGGGATCGGCGCGCTCGCGAGCCGCACCGTCGCGGGCCCTCCGCGCGCGGCGCCTCCGCAGCCCTGACATCCGCCCTGACCCTCTGGAGGAACCGTGCTCTTCGACCTGACCGACCGCGTGGCGCTCGTCACCGGATCCAGCCGCGGCATCGGCCGCGCCGTCGCCACCGGCCTCGCCGAGGCGGGCGCCACCGTCGTCCTGAACGGCCTCGACCCCGAGCGCCTCGAGGCCGCCCGCGCCGAGCTCGCGGAGCGGTTCCCCGGCACGGACGACCGCCCGCGGATCCACGCCCGCGCCTTCGACGTCACCGACGACGCGGCCGCCGAGGCGGGCGTCGCCTGGATCGAGGAGGCGGTGGGACCCCTGCGCATCCTGGTCAACAACGCCGGCGTCCAGCACCGCGTGCCCCTGCTCGAGCTCGAGGTCGCCGATTGGGAGCGGGTGCTGCGCACGAACCTCACCAGCGCCTTCCTGGTCGGCAGGGCGGCGGCGAAGCGGATGATCCCGCGCGGCGCCGGGAAGATCGTCAACGTCGCCTCGGTGCAGGCCGATCTCGCGCGGCCGACGATCGCGCCCTACACGGCCTCGAAGGGCGGGATCCGCAACCTCACCCGCGCGATGACGGCGGAGTGGGCGCAGCACGGCATCCAGGTCAACGCGATCGCTCCGGGCTACATCCACACCGAGATGACGCAGGGCCTCGTCGACGACGAGGCGTTCGACAGCTGGATCCGCGGCCGCACGCCCGCCGCGCGCTGGGGCCGCGTCGAGGACCTGATCGGCCCCGCCGTCTGGCTCGCCTCCGACGGCTCCGACTACGTCAACGGGCAGGTCGTCTTCATCGACGGCGGCATGACCGTCGTCGTCTGAGACACCCCTCGACCCACGAACGGAACCCGCATGACCGCGCTCGTCCCCGACTCCACCACCCGCGTCGTCGTCCACGCCGCCGGCGACCTCCGAGTCGAGGAGGCGCCGCTCGAGCCGCGCGGCCCCGGCGAGGCCCTCGTCGCCGTCGCGTACGGCGGGATCTGCGGCTCCGATCTGCACTACTGGACGCACGGCGCCGCGGGGGAGTCGATCCTCCGCGAGCCGCTGACGCTCGGACACGAGGTGGTCGGCACGGTCGTCGAGTCCGCGGCGGACGGCTCCGGCCCCCCGGTCGGCGCGGCCGTCGCCGTTCACCCCGCGACCGCCCGCGGCGACTGGCCCGACGGGCGCCCGAACCTCGCGACCGAGGGCACCTACCTCGGCAGTGCCGCGCGGATGCCGCACACCCAGGGCGCGTTCGCCCGCCACGCGGTGCTGCCGGCGCGCATGCTCCGCGAGCTGCCGGCCGGCCTCGGGCTCCGGGAGGCGGCGCTCGCGGAGCCGGCGAGCGTCGCCTGGCACGCCGTGTCGCGCGCCGGGGAGGTGGCGGGACGGCGTGCGCTGGTCATCGGCAGCGGCCCGATCGGAGCGTTGATCGTCGCGGTGCTGAAGCGGGCGGGGGCGGCCGAGATCGTCGCGGTCGACCTGGCCGAGGAGCCGCTCGCGATCGCCCGCGCGGTCGGCGCGACCCGGACGATCCGCGCGACCGACGCCGACGCGATCGCCGAGGTCGCCGCCGACGTCGTCTTCGAGTCCTCGGGCAGCCCGCGCGGCCTCGCCTCGGCCGTCCGGGGCGCCGCTCGCGGGGGCACCGTCGTGATGGTGGGACTCCTCCCCTCGGGAGAGCAGCCGGCCCTGATCTCGCTCGCGATCACCCGGGAGCTGCACCTGATCGGCTCCTTCCGCTTCGTCGACGAGCTCGACGAGGTGCTGGCGGCGCTCGCCGACGGCAGCCTCGTGGTGGCGCCCGTGGTCACGCAGGTGCTGCCGCTGGTGCGCGCGCTCGAGGCCTTCGAACTCGCCCGCGACGCCTCCCGCTCGAGCAAGGTGCTGCTCGACTTCACCCCGTGACGGGCGCTCGAGGCGCCTCCGGAGGGTCGGGATCGCCCGAGCGTTCGGGGTTCCCTCGGACGGCGGCGCCGCCGGAGCACTACCGTTGCACCATGGCGTCCACCGATACCCCCGATTCCGCCCCCGAAGCCGACACCGCTTCCGAGAGCGCCCCCACGCTCACCTTCTCCGACCTCGGTCTCTCCGACCCGGTCCTCAAGGCCCTCAAGGAGGTCGGCTACGAGACGCCCTCGGCCATCCAGGCCGCGACGATCCCGTCCCTCCTCTCCGGCCGCGACGTCCTCGGCGTCGCCCAGACCGGCACCGGCAAGACCGCGGCGTTCGCGCTGCCGATCCTCTCGCGCCTCGACGTCTCGCAGAAGACGCCGCAGGCCCTCGTGCTGGCCCCGACCCGCGAGCTCGCCCTGCAGGTCTGCGAGGCGTTCGAGCGCTACGCGTCCGGCCTCCGCGGCGTCCACGTCCTCCCCGTCTACGGCGGCCAGGGCTACGGCACCCAGCTCTCCGCGCTCCGCCGCGGCGTCCACGTCGTCGTCGGCACGCCCGGCCGCATCATGGACCACCTCGAGAAGGGCACCCTCGACCTCTCGCAGCTGAAGTTCCTGGTCCTCGACGAGGCCGACGAGATGCTCAAGATGGGCTTCGCGGAGGACGTCGAGACGATCCTCGCGGACACCCCCGTCGAGAAGCAGATCGCGCTGTTCTCGGCGACGATGCCCGCGCAGATCCGCCGCATCTCCGGCAAGTACCTGAAGGAGCCGGAGGAGATCACGGTCAAGAACAAGACCACGACCTCCGTCAACACCACCCAGCGCTACCTGATGGTGTCGTACCCGCAGAAGGTCGACGCCCTCACCCGCATCCTCGAGGTCGAGAACTTCGAGGGCATGATCGTGTTCGTCCGCACGAAGAGCGAGACGGAGACGCTGGCCGAGAAGCTGCGCGCCCGCGGCTACACCGCGGCGGCGATCAGCGGAGACGTCGCCCAGGCCCAGCGCGAGCGCACCGTCGAGCAGCTGAAGTCGGGCAAGCTCGACATCCTCGTCGCCACCGACGTCGCCGCCCGCGGCCTCGACGTCGAGCGCATCAGCCACGTCGTCAACTACGACATCCCGATCGACACCGAGTCGTACGTGCACCGCATCGGCCGCACCGGCCGCGCGGGGCGCAGCGGAGCGGCGATCAGCTTCGTCACGCCGCGCGAGCGCCGCCTCCTCGCCGCCATCGAGAAGGCCACCCGCCAGCCGCTCACCGAGATGCGGATGCCGAGCGTCGAGGACGTCAACGTCACCCGCCTCTCGCGCTTCGACGATGCCATCACCGCGGCGCTCGCCGACACCGAGCGCCTGCAGCGCTTCCGCGACATCATCGGCCACTACGTCGAGCACCACGACGTGGTCGAGTCGGACGTCGCCGCCGCGCTGGCCATCGTCGCGCAGGGCGAGGAGCCGCTGCTGCTCTCGCCCGACGACCCCCGCTTCGCCCGTCGCGAGCGCGAGGACCGCGACTCCCGGCCCGACCGCGGCGACCGCCCCGAGCGCGGCGACCGCTTCGACCGCGGCGGCGACCGGGGCGAGCGTCCCGAGCGCCGTCAGCGCCCGGCGAACAGCAACCTCGCCTCCTACCGGATCGAGGTCGGCCGCCGCCAGCGCGTCGAGCCCCGCCAGATCGTGGGCGCGCTCGCGAACGAGGGCGGCCTCAACCGCGGCGACTTCGGGCACATCGACATCCGCCCGGACTTCTCGATCGTCGAGCTGCCGGCCGACCTGCCCCAGGACGTCCTCGACCGCCTCGCCGACACCCGCATCAGCGGCCAGCTGATCGAGCTGAAGCCCGACCGCCGTCCGAGCCGAGCAGGTGCCGACCGCGGCGCACGCCCCAGCGGCCCGAGCCGCTCGAGCGAGCGCCCGGAGCGCAAGCCGCGCTACTGACGGCTCCGTCCCAGGCGGACGGCCCCCCTCCGCGAGATGCCACTCCGGTACAGCGACACCCGCGTGTCGCGTACCGAAGTGGCATCTTGCGTTCGTGCGGGTGCGGGGGCGTCCTCAACGGCGCAGGACGCGCCGGGCCAGCACGTTGCCGAGCAGCTGCACCAGCTGCACGATCACGATGATCACCAGCACCGCCGCCCAGGTGACGACCGGCTCGAACTGCCGGTAGCCGTACTGGATCGCGAAGTTGCCGAGCCCGCCGGCACCGATGTAGCCGGCCACCGCCGACATGTCGATGACGGCGACGAACACGAACGTGTAGCCGAGGATCAGCGGACCGAGCGCCTCCGGCAGCAGCACCGTGCGGACGATCCGGAACCGGCTCGCTCCGACCGAGCGCGCCGCCTCGATCACGCCGGGCTGCACGGTCAGCAGGTTCTGCTCCACGATCCGCCCGATGCCGAAGGCGGCGCCGAGCGAGAGGGTGAAGACGATCGCGTCCGTGCCGATGCCGGAGCCGACCACCAGCCGGGCCAGCGGCTGGGCCGCGGCGATGAAGATGATGAACGGGATCGGCCGGAACACGTTCACGATCACGTTCAGCAGTCCGTGGACCGCCCGGTTCGCGTAGAGGGCGCCGCCGCGGGTGAGCGCGAGGCCCAGGCCGATCAGCAGTCCGCCGAGCCCGCCGAAGAGGAGGCTCAGCGCGACGATGTACAGCGTCTCGCCGGTCGCCTGGACGAGCTTGGGCAGGAGCGGGATCAGCTCGTTCATCGGGGCACCTCCGTGAGGGCGACGTGTCCGCCGAGGCGGGCGAGGAGGGGGTCGACGACGTCGTCCGGAGCGTCGAGGGCGACCGTGAGGTGGCCGAAGGCCCGTCCGCGGACGTCGGTGATACCGCCGTAGACGAGCTCGAGCGGCACGCCGGCGGCCGCGACCTCGGCGAAGACGTCGCCCTGCGAGGCGGAGTCGTCCGAGAACGAGAGCGTGACCAGGCGGCCGCGGTGGCGCGCGCGCAGCACGGCCGCCTCCGCGGGCGAGGGCACCGATCGGACGACGGTGGAGACGAAGCGGCGGGTGACCGGCTCGCGCGGGGCCGAGAACACGTCGAAGACGGGCCCGCGCTCGACGATGCGGCCCGACTCCATCACCGCGACCTTCGTCGCGAGCTGCTGGACCACGTCCATCTCGTGCGTGATCACGACGATCGTGACGCCCAGCTCCTCGTTGATGCGGCGGAGGAGGGCCAGCACCTCGCCGGTGGTGTCCGGGTCGAGGGCGCTGGTGGCCTCGTCCGCCAGCAGGATGCGCGGGGAGGCGGCGAGGGCGCGGGCGATGCCGACGCGCTGCTTCTGCCCGCCCGAGAGCTGCTCCGGGTGGCTGCGGGCCTTGTCGCTCAGGCCGACGAAGCGGAGCATCTCGTCGACGCGGGCGCGCTGCTCCGCCCGCGGGACGCCCGCGACCTGCAGCGGGTAGGCGACGTTCTGCTGCACGGTCTTCGAGCCGAAGAGGTTGAACTGCTGGAAGATCATCCCGATCCCCAGGCGCAGCCGGCGCAGCTCGCGCTCGGGCAGGCCGACTGTCTCGCGGCCGTCGATCTCGATGCTGCCGCTGGTCGCGGGCTCGAGGGCGTTGACGAGGCGCGCGAGCGTGCTCTTGCCGGCGCCGGAGTAGCCGATCACGCCGTAGACGTCGCCCGCCTCGATCTCGAGGCTCACGCCGTCGACGGCCGCGGTCGGGGCGGCGCCGCGCCCCGCGCCGGGGTACACCTTGCGCACGTCGGTCATGCGGATGAGCGGCACGGGGCGCCCTTTCTGTCGCGGGGGAGGCGCGGGACCGCGCCGGTGGGGAGCTCCGCGGGCGGAGGACCCGACCAGCACCGTGCCGCGGGGGTCAGGAGGCGGCGGAGATGTCGGTCTCGGCCGACTCGAGCGAGGTCTCGAGCTCGGAGGCGGGTGTCTTCAGGAAGACCGCGGTGCCGCCGGACTGCTCCGAGACGCCGTCGAGCACGTCCTGGCTGTCCTGGTAGATCGAGACGAGCTTCGTGTAGGTCTCGTTCGAGGCGTCGTCGGCGCGGGCGGCGAAGACGTTCGTGTAGAGCAGGGAGGCGGGGTCGCTCGGGTCGTCCTGGGCGATCGCGTCCTCGGCGTTCAGCCCGGCGTTCTCGATGAAGTCGTTGTTGATGACCGCGGCGGCCACGTCCGGGAGCGACGTCGGGGTGAGCGAGGCCTCGAGCGCGGTGACCTGGACCTTCGAGGAGGGCTCCACGTCGTCGACGTTCGAGAGCACTCCGCCGCCGTCCTTCAGCTCCACGAGCCCGGCCGACTGCAGCACCAGCAGCGCGCGCGCCTGGTTGGTCTCGTCGTTGGGGATCGCGATGGTGGAGCCGGCCGGGATGTCGGCGACGTCGTCGTACTTCGAGGAGTAGAGGCCGAGCGGGTAGATCGCGGTCGCGCCGATCGGGACGAGGTCGGCGTCGGCCGAGGTGTTGTACTGCGCCAGGTAGGCGATGTGCTGGAACTGGTTGAGGTCGATCTCGCCCTCGGTGAGAGCCGGATTGGGCTGGTTGTAGTCGCTGAAGTCGACGATCTCGATGTCGATCCCGGCGTCGGCGGCGGCCTTCTCGTAGGTGGCCCAGTAGGGATCGCTCGCGCCGACGACGCCGATGCGGACGGTGTCGTCGCCACCGCCCGCGCCGGAGCAGCCGGCGAGGAGGAGGGCGGCGGAGGCGGCGATCGCGGAGGTCGCGAGGAGTCGGGTGCGCAGAGTCATGGCTGTGGGGATCCTTCCGTGGAGAGGATCCGGGCACTCGGCGCCGGCCGGGCGGTGCTGGTCACCGCCGGCGCTGCGACCGGCCTTCCGGTCGCTCGGCGCCGCGACTGCGCGGATCCCGGGGATCACCTTATGAAGGTGGCCGGACCCGCGCGAAGGCCGCGCGTAACACGGCGACTCGGAGCGGCGCCGCCGCGCGCTCAGCTCGCGAGTGCGCCGTCCTCGCCCGCCGACGCCTCGTGCGTGGCGATCCGCTTCGCGATCGCGTCGCGCTCGGCCCGGAGCGACGCGATGGTCGGCTTGTCCAGGCGGGGGTCGGCCAGGTCGGCGAAGGGGCTCGCGGCGCCGGTGCGCGCGGACACGAGCGCGGCGTACGTCTTCGTCGCGGCGCGGAGCTCGGCTCCGGCCCGCTCGACCTTCCGCGGCTTCGACTCCTTGTCCGACACGAGTCGGGCGTGCTTGTCGAGGGCCTCTACCAGTGCGCGGTGCGCAGCGTCAATCTTCTTGCTCATAGGCGCATTATGGCGCAAGATCGGCGCACAGCACCGAACGCGATCCCGCACCCGCCCTCCGTCACCCTTCGCGAGATGCCACCTGTGACGACGACACGCCGTGGCGGGGCGTCACAGGTGGCATCTCGCGGGGAGAGGACGGACGGGTCAGCGGGCGACCGGCGTGGAGACGGACGACGCGCCCGCGCTGGTGGCGACCGCGTCGAGGACCCGCTGCACGTCGAGGGCGTCCGCGAACGTGGGCGTGACGGCGGTGCCGCCGGCGATCGCCTCGACGAGGTCGACGACCTGGTGCGTGAAGAGGTGCTCGTAGCCGATGCCGTGCCCGGTCGGCCACCAGGCCGACATGTACGGGTGCGCCGGCTCGGTGACCTGGATGCGCCGGAAGCCCTGCGCCTCCTCGGGGTCGCGGGCGTCGTAGTACTCGAGCTCGTTCATCCGCTCGAAGTCGAACGCGATCGAGCCGAGCTCGCCGTTCACCTCGATGCGGTTGGCGTTGCGGCGGCCGGTCGCGACGCGGGTGGCCTCGAAGACGCCCAGAGCGCCGCCCTCGAAGGAGGCGGTGAAGGCCGCGGCGTCGTCGACGGTCACGGCGCCGCGCGGGGCGTCGGCACCGGCGCGGCCGCCGAGGCCGACCTGCTCGCTGAGCACGGGGCGCTCGGTGGTGAAGGTGCGCATCGTCGCCGAGACGGAGGTGATGCCGCGGCCGGTCAGCCACTGGGCGGTGTCGATGCTGTGCGCGCCGATGTCGCCGAGGGCGCCCGAGCCGGCGCGCTCCTTCTGCAGGCGCCAGGTCAGCGGCGCCTCGGAGTCGGACAGCCAGTCCTGCAGGTACTGGGCGCGGACGTGGCGGATGTCGCCGAGGCGGCCCTCCTCGATGAAGCGCTTGGCGAGGGCGAGGGCCGGGGTGCGGCGGTAGCTGAAGCCGCACATCGCGACCTTGCCGGAGGCGGCGGCCGCGGCGACCATCCGCTCCGCCTCCTCGACCGAGTTGGCGAGGGGCTTCTCGCACAGCACGTGCTTGCCGGCCTCGAGGGCCGCGACGGCGATCTCGGCGTGCGTGTCGCCCGGGGTGCAGATGTCGACGAGGTCGATGTCGTCGCGGGCGATGACGGCCCGCCAGTCGGTGGAGGCCTCGCTCCAGCCCAGCCGCTCGGCGCGCTCGGCGGTCGAGTCGGGGTTGCTCCCCACGAGCACGGCGAGCTCGGGGCGGAGGGGGAGGGGGAAGAAGCGGGAGGCGGTGCGCCAGGCGTGCGAGTGGGTGCGGCCCATGAAGGCGGTCCCCACCATCGCGACGCGCAGGGCTCGGTCGTTCGACATCGTCGTCCTTTCGTCGGCCGTACGACCCTGCCACGGGTCGGGGCGCGGGCGCTACCGCGCTCGGCGAGGCCGCCTCCACGGCGACGCGCCCGGGCTGCACGGACAGGAGCGTGTTCATAGGGTTCGGAGAGCGCTCTATCACGGACGGAATGTCTCAACCGCCGCCGTCAGATGTCGCGTAATCCCGCGGATCCCCGCCCTGACGCGGTAGCAGGGAGCCCTCCGGGCGACTGGGCGATCACCGCAACCGCCTTCGAATCGGTTCAGAACTTTTGCTTGACCCGCGACGTAAGTGGAAGTAGCTTCATCCGCATGGTCACCGCAGACCCCCGCAGCACTGCTGCACAGCCTCTTCCCCGCACCTCCGACGAGTCTCAGCAGCTGCTTCTGCAGATGCGCGGCATCGTGAAGGTCTTCCCCGGCGCCCGTGCTCTCGACGGCGTCGACCTCGATGTCCGACCCGGTGAGGTGCACTGCCTCCTCGGCCAGAACGGCGCCGGCAAGTCCACCCTCATCAAGACCCTCGCCGGGGCCCACCAGCCCACCGAGGGCGAGATCCTCGTCGACGGGAACGTCGTCACGATCCCGTCCCCGACGGCGGCCCTCGCCCTGGGCATCGCGACGATGTACCAGGAGCTCGACGTCGTCGACGGCCTCTCCGTCGCCGAGAACATCTTCCTCGGCCACGAGCTCTCCCGCGGCGGCTTCACCGCCCGGGCGAAGGCCACGAGGATCACCCGCGAGCTGATGGAGCGCCTCGGCCACTCCGAGATCTCGCCGAACCGCGAGGTCGGCACGCTCTCCGCCGCCGGCAAGCAGATCGTGCAGATGGCCCGCGCCCTCTCGCACGACGCGCGGGTCATCATCATGGACGAGCCCTCCGCGGTGCTCGACTCCGAGGAGGTGGAGAACCTCTTCCACGTGGTGCGCCAGCTCACCGCCTCCGGTGTCGCCATCGTCTACATCTCGCACCGCCTCGACGAGATCCGCGCCATCGGCGACCGGATCACCGTGATCAAGGACGGCGCCACCGTCGCGCAGAACCTCGCGGTCGCCGACACCCCCACCTCGAAGCTCATCACCCTGATGACCGGCCGCGCGGTCGAGTACGTCTTCCCGGACCGCCAGGAGCTCGACGTCGAGGCCGAGACGCTGCTGAAGGTCGAGAAGCTGGGCCTGCAGGGCTCCTTCTCGGACGTCTCCCTCGAGATCCGCGCCGGCGAGGTCGTCGGCCTCGCGGGGCTGGTCGGCTCCGGCCGCTCCGAGATCCTCGAGACCATCTACGGGGCGCGCCGCGCCAGCACCGGGACGGTCAGCGTGGCGGGCAAGCGCCTGCGCGCCGGGTCCGTCACCTCGGCGGTCGACGCCGGCATCGGCCTCTGCCCGGAGGAGCGCAAGAGCCAGGGCCTGCTCCTGGACGAGCCGGTCTACCGCAACATCACCCTCTCGACCTTCGACCGCTTCGCCAAGCGCGGCTTCCTCGACGAGCGCTCCGAGCGCGCGGCGGCGGCCGAGCAGGCGGTCTCCCTCGACCTGCGGCCCTCCGGGGTCGACCGCGACGCCCGCACCCTCTCCGGAGGCAACCAGCAGAAGGCGCTCCTCGCCCGCTGGCTGGTGCGCGGCTGCCGCGTCCTGCTGCTCGACGAGCCGACCCGCGGGGTCGACGTCGGCGCGCGGGCCGAGATCTACACCCTGATCAGGGACCTCGCGACCAACGGCGCCGCCGTGCTCGTGGTCTCCAGCGAGATCGGCGAGGTCCTCGGACTCTCCGACCGAGTGCTCGTGATCTCCGACGGCGCCGTGGTCCACGAGGGCCCGGCCGATTCGATCGACGAGCACCGCGTGCTCGATCTCGTCATGGAAGGAAGTGCAGCGTGAGCGGACAGCTCGACACCGCGTCGCCGTCGATCGGCGGTCCGCAGGAGGACGCCGCCCGTCACGCGTCGGCCGCGACCGGAGGCGCCTCCGGGGGCGTCCCGACCAAGGACTCCCGCTCCGGGGTCGCCCGCCTCATGCAGGGCTCCCTCGGCCGCAACGTCGGGCTGCTGCTCGCGCTGGTGATCCTCTGCATCGTCGGATTCGCGACCGCGGGGGAGCGCTTCGCCAGCGTCGACAACGTGCTCACGATCCTCCGCCTCGCCGCCGTCATCGGCGTGCTGAGCATCGGCATGACCTTCGTCATCACCTCCGGCGGCATCGACCTCTCGGTCGGCTCCGTGATGGGGCTCGCGACGGTCTGGGCGAGCACGGTCTCGACCCAGTACTACGCGGCCAACACCTCCTGGCTGGTGATCGTGCTCACCGCGGTCGTCGTCGGCCTCGTCTGCGGCCTGATCAACGGCGCGCTGATCGCCTACGGCCGGGTCGTCGCCTTCATGGCCACCCTGGCGATGCTCGTCGCCGCCCGCGGCTTCGCCGAGCTGATCTCGAACCGCCAGACGCAGGTCGTCACGGTCACGCCGTTCCTCGACTTCTTCCGCGCCGACGTGCTCGGCATCCCGGTGCTCGTGCTGATCTTCGTGGTCGTCGCCGTCGCCGGCTGGATCCTGCTCAACCGCACCACCTTCGGACGCCGCACCATCGCGGTCGGCGGCAACCCGGAGGCGGCCCGTCTCGCCGGCATCAAGGTCCGCCGCCACACCATGTACGTCTACGGCCTCGCCGGGCTCACCGCCGGCATCGCCGCCGTCATGATGCTCGCCCGCACCACCGCCGGCAGCTCGACCAACGGCCTCCTCTACGAGCTCGACGCCATCGCGGCGGTCGTCGTCGGAGGCACGCTGCTGGCCGGCGGCCGCGGCACCATCGTCGGCACCGTGTTCGGCGTCCTCATCTTCACGACCCTGACCAACGTGTTCACGCAGAACAACATGTCGACCTCGACTCAGGCCGTCGCGAAGGGCGCGATCATCGTCGCCGCCGTCCTGCTGCAGCAGCGGTTCGCCGCCCGCGGCAGGAAGTCCTGACCCCGGGGCTCCGGCCCCGCTCCTCCACACACAGCAACCCACCCGACCACTCAGGTCACCTCTCCGCAGGACACGTGTGCCCTCGGACCCCTCGGATCGATCGAAGGAGATCACTTCCATGCCCGCACGCCCCTCCACCCGCAGCCGCCTCTCCCGCACCGCCCGACTCGGCTCGGCCGGCGTCGCCTTCGGCGCCGTCGCGCTGATGCTCACCGGCTGCATCTCGAACGCCCCGGTCGAGACCGGCAACGCCGCCTCCGGCGGGACCGCCGCCGCCGTGGCCGCCTCGGACAACGACGCCTCCGGCGACAACGTCGTCATCGGCTTCACCGCTCCCGCCGCCGACCACGGCTGGATGGGCGCGGTCAGCCGCGCCGCCATCGCCGAGGCCGAGAAGTACGACGACGTGGAGCTCCGCACCGCGGAGGGGACGAACGACGTCAACCTCCAGATCAGCCAGGTCGAGACCTTCATCAACGACGGAGTCGACGCGATCGTGCTGCTGCCGATCGACGGGGCCGCGCTCACGCAGGTCGCCACCCAGGCGATGGACGCGGGCATCACGGTCATCAACGTCGACCGCGAGTTCTCCAGCCCCTTCGCCGCCCGGTCGACCATCCTCGGCGACAACTACGGCATGGGCGTCAGCGCCGGCACCTACATCTGCGAGGAGCTCGGCGACAACCCCGACGCCGTCGTCGCCGAGATCGCCGGCATCGACTCCCTCCCTCTGACGCAGGAGCGCAGCCAGGGCTTCGCCGACGCGCTCGACGGCTGCGGACTCGACGTCGACAACCGCGTCGCCGCCGACTTCACCGTCCAGGGCGGAGAGCAGGCCGCGGCCAACCTCCTCCAGGCCGCGCCGAAGATCGACGCCATCTGGAACCACGACGACGACCAGGGCGTCGGCGTCCTCGCGGCGATCGACACCGCCGGTCGCGACGAGTTCCTCTTCGTCGGCGGCGCCGGCTCGGCCAACGTGATGCGCGCGATCGAGGCCGACGACTCCGTCGTCAAGGCCACGGTCGTCTACCCCTCGACCCAGGCCGCGGACGGCATCAAGCTCGCCCGCCTCGTCGAGCAGAACAAGTCGATGGCGGACACCAGCTCGCTCGGCGTCCCGCGCCAGATCCAGCTCTTCGCGCCGGTCGTCACCAAGGACAACGTCTCCGAGTACCTCCCCTCGGCCTTCGAGTCCTGATCGACCCCACCAGCCCGGGTCGGCGCGGGAACCACCCCGCGCCGGCCCCACCTCGGCGCCGCTCCGGGATCACTGACGACCCGCAGCGCAGCGCCACCGGCATCCGCGAGAGGAGGAGGAGTGCAAGACACCGGCCCCAGGGCCGGACAGGAGGAGACCGGATCCGCTCAGTCGTGCGGACAGCGACGGACCCGGCCTCTGCGATGAACACCTCATTGAAGGAATCACATCACGCATGAATGGTAAGCGATCCTCGAGAAGAAGCATCAGGCGTCTTCTCGCACTCGGCATCGCCGGGATGGTGACGGTCTCCGGACTCACCGCCCTCGGCCTGCCCGCCTCGGCCCACGACGGAGTGGACCACGGTTCCGAGGGCGGCGCAGCCGCACTCGACTGGACCAACTACGAGAAGGTCCTGCTGACGAAGAACGTCGGCGAGCCCCTCGACCTGGCTGTCCTCCCGGACAAGTCGGTGCTCCACACCGCTCGGAACGGCGAGATCCGCCACACCGACCCCAAGACCGGCACCACGCGCGTGGTCAACACGATCCCCGTGTACCAGAACTCGGAGGACGGGCTGCAGTCCGTCGGCATCGACCCCGACTTCGCGGAGAACAACTGGGTCTACCTGGTCTACGCACCCCCCGGGAACACGCCGACCGGTGCGGCCCCGAACATGCTGCCCGAGGGCGCGACCGACAGCTACTGGGACCAGTGGAAGGGCATCAACCGCCTCTCCCGGTTCAAGTGGACCGGGTCGGGCCTCGACCTCGCGAGCGAGCAGAAGATCATCGACATCGAGACCCAGCGCGGGCAGTGCTGCCACGTGGGCGCCGACTTCGACTGGGACGCCGACGGCAACCTGTACCTCTCCACCGGTGACAACACGCCGGCGAGCGCGCCGGGTGCCGCGGGTTTCGCGCCGAACAACGACGCGCCCCGCATGAACCCGGGCTTCGACTCGCGCCGCGGCGCCGGCAACACGAACGACCTCCGCGGCAAGATCCTCCGGATCACCGTGCAGGAGGACGGCTCGTACACGATCCCCGAGGGCAACCTCTTCCCGGTGGGAACCGAGAAGACCCGCCCCGAGATCTTCGTGATGGGCGTCCGGAACCCGTTCAAGATCGACGTGGACGCCGAGACGAACACCCTCTCCTGGGGCGACTACGGCCCCGACGCCACGAAGGCCGCTGCGGCCGACGGCGTCCGCGGCCCGATGGGCTTCGTGGAGTGGAACGCGACCGGACTGGACGAGCCGCACAACTCCGGCTGGCCCTACGTCCACGGACCCAACGCGCCGTACAACGAGTGGAACTTCGAGACGGCGACGCCCCGCGGCTTCTTCGACCCGGACAACCTGAAGAACAACTCGCGCTGGAACACCGGCCTCGTCGACATCCCGGACGCCAAGGCGGCGACCCTCTACTACGGCGACAACCCCGGCGACCAGCCGTTCGACGAGCTCGTCAACTTCGGCACCAGCACCGGCCAGGGCCCCATGGGCGGACCGGTCTACCACTACGACGCGGACAACACCTCCACGTCGAAGTTCCCGGAGTACTGGGACAAGAAGACCTTCTTCGGCGAGTTCTCGCAGGACTACATCGCGGCGTTCACGCTCGATGAGCAGCGCGCGGTCACGCACATCGAGGACTTCCTCCCCAACGCGGCGCTCAGTCAGGCCGCTCAGCCGATCCACGACAACCCGATGGACATGGAGTTCGGCCCCGACGGGTCGATGTACGTGATCGAGTACGGCGACGGGTTCTTCCGCGCCAACCCCGACGCGGGCCTCTACCGGATCGACTACGCCGAGGGCAACAAGGCGCCGCAGGCCCGCTTCACCGCGACCCCCCTGTCCGCCTCGCAGACCCCGCTCGAGGTCACGTTCGACGCCAAGGGATCGACCGATCCCGAGGGCGACGCGCTGACCTACGACTGGGACTTCGACGGCAACGGCACCTTCGACGCCACCGGAGTGACCGTCAAGAAGACCTACACCGAGCTCGGACAGTTCACGGCCCGTCTGCGCGTCACCGACGCCAAGGGCAAGTTCAGCCTGACCTCGCGGGTCATCTCGGTCGGCAACCAGGCACCGCAGATCCAGATCCAGACGCCCGGCAACGGCGCGTTCTTCAACTGGGGCGACGCGATCCCCTACCAGGTGACCGGCAAGGACGCTGAGGACGGCGACCAGATCGTCAGCAGCCGCGTGGGCTGGACCTACGGCCTCGGCCACGACGAGCACGCCCACCCCGAGGTCACCGGCACCGGTGCCAAGGGAGCGTTCCCGACGTCCAAGGACTCGCCCGAGCACGGCCCCGGCGCGCTGCTGTACGGCACCGTCGTCGTGACCTACACGGACGGCGGCTTCAACGGCCTGCCCCCGGCTGCGGCCGAGGCGACCCTGCGGCTGAACCCGAAGACGCAGGAGGCGGAGCACGCCGCCCGTGAGGGCGTCCTGCCCTACGCGGACACCACCGCCAGCGGCGGCAACGCCGTCAGCGGACTCGGTGCAGGATCCTTCCTGCGCTGGGACCCGGTGAACTTCGCCAACCTGACCGGCGTCGTGGTCCGCGCCACCGGTGAGGGCACCGTCGACCTCCGCTGGAACGCTGCCGACGCAGCGCCCTTCGGAACGGCGACCATCCCCGCCGGAGCCGGCTGGAAGGACGTCCTCGTCCCCTTCGGCACGAACCTGCCCCGCGGCACCGGCTCGCTCTACGTGACCTCGCCCAGCGGCCTGTCGCTCGACTCCCTCACCTTCCAGGGTGCGGGTGCCGGTGACAAGACGGCTCCGACCGTCACCGCGACCCTCGACCCGGCAGCGCCTGCGGGCGTCGGCGGCGTCTACAACAAGCCCGTCACCCTCGGCCTCGCCGCCGCGGACAACGGTGCGATCTCGACCGTGCAGTACTCCGCCGACAACGGAACGACGTGGACCACCGTCCGCGCCGTCAACGGCGCGTACTCGGTTCCGTTCACCACGAACGGCGCCCGGACGATCCAGTACCGCGCCACCGACACGGGCGGCAACGTCTCGGCGGTCGGCACGGTGACGTTCACGATCGACCTGGCCGCGGCGAACGCCCCGACCGCCGCGTCGACCACCACCGTGGCGCTCTCGGCTCCCCGCGTGACCTTCGGGGCACCGGGCGAGGCGACCGTCACGGTCACCGGTCAGGGTGGGAACCCGGGCGGAGAGGTCGTCCTCTACGAGGGCGCCACCGAGCTGGGCCGCGCGACGCTGAAGGACGGCACGGCGACCTTCGCCCTGCCGAAGACCCTCGGCGCCGGCACCCACACCTTCCGTGCGGCGTACGGCTCGGACGCCACCTTCAAGGCCTCGGAGGGCACCGCCCGCCTGATCGTCTCGAAGGCCGCCTCGGAGCTCACCGCGACCGTCTCGCCCAACCCGGTCAAGCCGGGCGCCAGCGCGCAGGTCACGGTCGACGCGAAGTCCTCGACGGGTGTCGCCGGCACCGGTCAGGTGAGCGTGATGGTGAAGAGGAACCTCTCCACCGTCGCGATGCTCACCGGGACCCTCGACGAGAACGGGCACGTCGTGGTGACGCTCCCGAAGCTCGCGGCGGGCAGCTACAAGCTGACCGTCACCCACACCGCCACGGCGGACACCAACGCCGCGTCGGCACTGCTGAACCTCACCGTCCAGCAGTAGCCCTCGCGCACAGGGGCCGGCCGGCTCGACCGGGCCGGCCGGCCCCCCACCCCCCGCACCACCTGCCATTTCGAAGGAGAAATGATGCACCACCACCACGCATCCATCACGGCCAAGCCGATGAGCCGACGCTCGCTGATGACGGCCCTGGCCGCCTCGACGGTCGCGGTCGGCGTCGGAGCGGGAGCCCTCGCGGCACCCGCCGGGGCCGCACCCGCGCCCTCGTCCGGATCCACGCGCCTGGTCCCGATCAACCGCATCGGCATCCAGCTCTTCAGCGTCCGCGACAAGGTCTCCTCGCTCGGCTTCCGGGCCGTCTTCGAGGAGCTCGGCCGCATCGGCTACAGCGAGATCGAGTTCGCCGGGTACACCCAGGGCAACGTCGGAGCGATCACGCCGCAGCAGATCCGCCAGCTGCTGGACGACAACGGCCTCCGCGCCGTCGGCTCGCACGTCGGCACCAACCTCCTCCGCTCGGAGCTGGGCAAGCAGATCGAGATCGCGCAGATCCTCGGCACGCCGCACCTCGGCACCGGCAACGCGCCCACCAACGTCAACACCAAGGCGGGCTACCTCGCCGCGGCGGAGGAGTGGAACCGCTGGGGCCAGCAGGTCTCGGCCGCGGGCATGAAGCTCTACCAGCACAACCACGCGGGCGAGTTCGGCTTCGCCACGGACGACCCGTCGTCCCGCCTGTACGACCTGTTCTACGACAACACCGACCCGCGCCACGTGTACCTCGAGATGGACGTCTACTGGGCGTACGTCGGCAAGAAGCTCTACCCGGGCTTCGAGCCGCTCGACTACATCAAGCGCAACCCGCGCCGCTACCCGATCCTGCACCTCAAGGACGGCAAGACGAACAACGCCAACACCAACGGCTACGACATCGTCGAGTTCGGTGCGGGCAACCTGCCCTACCAGGCGTTCCTCTCGGAGCTGCGCGACCGAGGCCAGCGCTTCGGCGTCTGGGAGCAGGACACCGCTCCCACGCTGGCGACGCCGCCGAGCACGGGGAACTCCCTCGAGGCCGCTTCCCGCAGCTACTCCGCGATCGCTGCGCTCCGTGGCTGAGCGCACCCCGCGCCGCGCGCGCCGCACCGACAGCACCACCACCAGCACGACGCGCACGAGCGCACCGAGGAGAACCCCCATGAAGTGGAAGACGCCCACGGCGGTCCTCGCGGCCGCCTCCCTCGCGATGGTCGCCGCGCCGTCCGCCTTCGCGGCGACGACGGACTGCACCACCGAGCTCGGCAACCAGACGATCACCGGCGACCTCAACGTCGCCGCGGGTCAGACCTGCGTGCTGGGCAACGTGACCGTCACCGGCAACGTCATCGTCGGCGACGACGCCTGGCTGGACGCCACCTCGGCGACCATCGGCGGAGACGTCATCGGCACCGACGCCTACGGCATCTCGATCGACGGCACCAGCGTCGCCGGAGACGTCGTGTCGTTCTCGGAGGGCAGCCGTAACGGCTTCCTCTACCTGCGCGACCTCACGGTCGGCGGCATGGTGGAGGCCGGCGGGATCGACGTCGAATTCAGCGACCTCTCGGTCGAGGGCGGCGTGAGCACCGCGGCGGCGAACTACGTCGACGTGGACCGCACGAGCGTGGGCGGCGACGCCGTCTTCGCCGACAGCGACTTCGGCGTGAACGTGCAGGGCGCGATCGTCGGCGGCTCGCTCTCGGTCACCGGCTCCTCGCGCGGCGTCCTCCTGGGCGCGAACGAGGACGGCTCGGCCGCGGCCCTCGGCAACACGGTGGGCGGGGACCTCACGCTCTCGGGCAACTCCGGCAACGTCCAGCTCGCGGGCTCGACGGTCGGCGGACGCATCGCGCTCGCCGACAACGCGCCGGCGGTCAACTTCGGCGCGGGCAACACCGCCGCCGGCGTCGACGGCACCTTCACGGGAACGGCGGCGGGCGCTGCGGCGGCCGGCGACCAGGCCGTGGCGGTCATCGTCCCCGAGCCCGGCAAGGGCGAGCTGACCTGGACGCTCGAGGGCACCAGCAACCTGGTGAACCTCGGGGTCGCCGAAGAGGTCGGCGACCACTTCGAGGCCTCCGGTGAGCTCGTGCCGGTCCGTGTGACCGACACCCGCCTCAACGGCCCGGCCTGGTCGGTCACCGGCCAGCTGAGCGACTTCCGCTCCGGCGAGAAGACGTTCTCGGGCAAGCACCTCGGCTGGACCCCCGAGGTCCTGGAGAACACGGGCGGTGCCGTCGCCGGCGCGGCCGTGCCCTCCGGGTTCGACTCGGGCAACGGCCTCGCCACGCCCCGCGTCCTCGGCTCCGCCGCGGCGCAGCACCCGACCGGATCCTCGGTCCTGGGCGCCGACCTCGACCTGAAGCTCCCGCTCTCGGTCGGAACCGGCACCTACACCGCGACGCTGACGCTCACCGCGCTCGGCTAGCACCGGTGGGGCGGCCTCCGGGCCGCTCCACCCTCCCCCCGTCTCCCCGCGAGACGCCGCTCCGGTCCGCCCCGCTCGTCGGGCCGCGACCGCAGTGGCGTCTCGCGGGGAGGCATCCCCCCTTGCAACGGAAGCCTGATCGATGCCGCTCATGCCACGCACCTCCCGCACCACCGCCGCCCTGCTGCTGATGACGCTCCTCGCAGCCGGCGGCCTCTCGGCTCAGGCGGGTGCCCAGGAGGCGGACCCCGCCTCCACGCCGGTCACCTGGGGGGTGCGCCCCGCCGACACCGAGCAGGGCAGCGACCGGCCGAACTACGCGTACGCCCTCGATCCCGGCGGCCGCCTCAGCGACGCCCTGATCGTCTCCAACTACGACGACGAGGAGCAGACCTTCCGCGTCTACGGCTCCGACGGCTTCATCACCGAGGCCGGCCAGCTCGACCTGCTCCCCGCCGCGGAGCCCTCGACGCAGCTCGGCAGCTGGATCGCGTTCCCCGAGCCCGAGGTCACCGTGCCCGCCGGCGAGAGCGTGCAGGTCCCGTTCGACGTCGTCGTCCCCGACGACGTGACCCCGGGCGACTACGCCGCGGGCGTCGTCTCCTCGATCCTGGTGCAGGGCGAGACCGGAGTCTCGGTCGACCGGCGCCTGGGCTCGCGCATGTACCTCCGCGTCGGCGGCGAGCTCGCCCCGCGCCTGTCGATCGACGGCCTCGCCGTCTCGTACGACGGCGGCTGGAACCCCTTCGCCCCCGGCTCCGCGACCGTCGACTACACCGTCACCAACGCGGGCAACACCCGCATCGCGCCGGGCGCCGAGATCAGCGTCGCCGGCCTCTTCGGCCTCGCGCCGGTGTCCGCCACCGACCCGGAGCCGCTGCCCGAGCTCCTCCCCGGCACCTCCGTCTCGCGCACCGTGACCGTCGCCGGCGTCTGGCCGCTCTTCGTCGCGACCGCCCGCGCCGCGCTCTCGGGCACCGTCGTCACCGCCGACCAGGCCGCCCAGGCCGACTCCGCCGTCGTCGTCCCCGACGTGCCGGTCGCCACCGCCGAGACCTCGGCCGCGGCCGTGCCGTGGAGCGCCGTGCTCCTCCTGGCCCTGCTCATCGGGCTCCTCGTGCTGACCGTCGTCCGCCGCCGCCGCCGGGCCGCGGGGGAGCAGGCGCGCATCGACGCCGCCGTCGCCGCCGCTCTCGGCGCCCAGCCGGAGGACGCCGACCGCGCGGAGGTCCGCTCCTGACCGGGTGCGGCCGGTGCGCTCTGCAGGGGATCGCGCCGTCGTGGCCCTCTCCCGCCCGCCGCGCGCCCGCCGCACGCCGGATCCCCTGCGGATCGCACACCACTCCCGCTCGTCCAGCGCTAGCGGACCACCCGTCCCTCGGCGCGCAGCTGCTCGAGGAAGCCGTCCACCACGGCGGGACTGAGCAGGTGCCCGCGGAGCATCAGCGCCGCACCGCGCACGCCTCCGCTGCCGCCCAGCTCGGCGGTCACCACGTCGAGCCGCTGCGTCGCCAGAGGGAGGGAGCGCTCGTCGATCACCGAGCGCACGGCCGTCAGGATCTCCGGACTGGCGAGGGCGACCGCGCCGCCCAGCACGATGACGGACGGATTCAGCAGGCTCACGCAGGTGGCCAGCACCTCGCCGAGCTGGAGGCCCGCGATCCGCGCCGCCTCGACGGCCTCGGGATCGCGCGCCTTCAGCAGGTCGATCAGCTCGCGCACGGACTGCACGTCGCGGCCCGCCCGGGCCAGCCCGGCGGCCAGAGCGGAGCCGCCCGCGACCGCCTCGAGGTCGCCCTCCTGACCGCCCGCCGCGGCGGGGGCCGTGCGCGGCACCTGGACGTGGCCGAGGTCGCCGGCGGAGCCGAGGGCTCCGCGCTGGAGCAGCCCGGACGAGACGATGCCCGCGCCGATGCCGGTGCCGACCTTCACGAACAGCAGATCGAGGGCGTGCGGGAAGCGCGAGGCCCGCTCGCCGAGAGCCAGCAGGTTCACGTCGTTGTCGACGAGCACCGTGGTGTCGTAGCGCCGGCGAACGAAGGCGGGGATGTCGAAGCCGTCCCAGCCGGGCATGATCGGCGGCCGCACCGGGCGGCCGCTCGCGTGCTCCACCGGGCCGGGCACGCCGACTCCGATGCCTGCGAGCGCGGAGCTGTCGACTCCGGCCGCGGCGAGGATCCCGTCGCAGACGTCGAGCGCGTGGCCGAGCACCGCCACGGGCCCCTGCGCGATGTCGAGCTCCTCGCGGCGCTCCGCGATGATGCGGCCGTCGAAGTCGGTCAGCGCGATGGTCGAGTGCGCCGCACCCAGGTCGATGGCCAGGAGCGAGCGGACGGCCGGGTCGAAGACGAGGCGGGCGGAGGGGCGTCCGCCGGTCGACGGCGCGCGGTCGAGGTGCGCGATCAGGCCGAGCTCGAAGAAGAGGTCCAGTCGCGTCATCACCGCGGTCCGCGCGAGGCCGGTCTCCTCCACCAGCTCGGCGCGGGTGCGCGGTCGACCGTCGGCGAACAGCCTCAGCATGTCGCCGGTCGCGGTACCCGCGCGCTCGGCCACGCTCAGCTCCTTCTCTCGGCCCGGAAGACGGGTTCGGGGGACAGCACACCTGAGGAAACCAGGCGTCGCACGGTCGCGCAATCTCAGCGGGCCCCCCTTGCGGGTCGTGCGCAAGACGGCCATCCGGCGGCGCGCCCCGTGCCCCGCCGAGGCCCCTCCCCACTCCGATCGCCCGGGTGCGCCCCCGCGATCGCCGCCCAGCAAGCCCTTCCAGACAGGAGAGAACGATGACCTCGTCCGACACCACCACCACAGGCGCCCCCCGATCGAGCGGGCGCATCGGCCTCTGGCTGATCGGGGCCCGGGGCAGCGTCGCCACCACGGCCGCCGTGGGCCTGCACGCCATCGCCGCCGGAGCCGCGCCCAGCTCGGGCTGCGCCACCGCGACCCCCGCCTTCGAGGACGTCCCGCTCGCCGGGTTCGCCGACATCGTCGTCGGCGGCCACGACGTCTCGCCGACTCCGCTGCTCGAGAAGGCCACGGGCCTCGCGGCCGGCGGCATGTTCCCGACCTCGGTCGTCGCCGAGGTGGCCGACCGGATCGACGCGACCGACGCCGAGATCCGCCTCGCCCCCGCCGACGCCGCGTCGCAGCAGGAGGAGATCGACCGCAGGGCCGCCGACATCGTCGCCTTCCGCGAGCGCCACGGCCTGGCCCGGGTCGTCGTGATCGACGTCGCCTCGACCGAGGTGCTGCCGGCCGACCGACCGGAGTTCCACGACCTCGCCGCCCTGCGCGCCGCCCTGGCGCGTCCGGGTGAGCGCCTCCTGCCGCCGAGCTCGATCGCCGCCCTCTCGGCCGTCGTCGCGGGCGCGGCCTACGCCTGCTTCACCCCGTCGACCGCGCTGGCCCTGCCGGCGCTGGAGGAGTGGGCGGCCGAGGCCGGGATCCCGATCGCCGGCCAGGACGGCAAGACGGGGGAGACCCTGCTCCGCAGCGTGCTCGCTCCGATGTTCACGGCGCGCGGGATGCGCGTGCTCTCGTGGGCGGGAGCGAACCTCCTCGGCGGCGGCGACGGGCAGACCCTCGCCGACCCGGAGGCGGTGCGCTCGAAGCTCGTCTCGAAGAACCGCGGTCTCCGCAGCCTCCTCGGCGACGACGTCGTCACTCCGCTCCACATCGACAACGTGCCGGACCTCGGCGACGTCAAGACGGCGTGGGACCACGTGCACGCCGAGGGCTTCCTCGGCTCGCGGATCACGGTGCAGACGATCTGGTCGGCGTACGACTCGGCCCTCGCGGCGCCGCTGATCCTCGACCTCGCCCGCCTGCTGGCGCTCGCGGACGAGGCCGGCGTCTCGGGCCCCGTCGGCGAGCTCGGCTTCTTCTTCAAGGACCCGTGGGGCAGCGACGTGCACGGCTTCGCCGAGCAGACCGCGGAGCTGGTGGCCTGGTCCGCCCGCACCGGCGCCCTCGTCGCCGAGCGCCGCACCCCGGTGACGAGCGGGACGCGGAGCGATGGCTGAGCTGCGCGACTACCTCGAGCTCGTCCGCGCGAAGGCCGCGCTGACCGTGATCGGCGACACCGTCGCGGGCGGAGCCTGGGCGGACCGCGGAGTCGGGGTGCGCACTCTCGCGCTCCCGCTGTCCTCGGCGCTGCTCTACTCGGCGGGCATGGCGCTCAACGACTACGCGGACGCCGAGCTCGACGCCCGCGAGCGACCCGAGCGGCCGATCCCCTCGGGGCGCATCCGGCGCTCGGCGGCGCTGGGCACGGCGGCCGCGCTGACCGCGGCGGGGATCGCCGTCGCCGCCGCCGTCGACGGGCGCCGCTCGCTCGCGCTCTCGCTGCCGCTCGCGGCCGGGATCTGGTCGTACGACCTGCTCGCGAAGCCGACTCCGCTGGGCCCGGTCGTGATGGCGGCCTGCCGCGGTCTCGACGTGCTGCTCGGCGCGGGCGTCGACGGCGTGCGCGCGGCGGGCCCCGCCTCCGCCGCCGTGGCCGCGCACACGCTCGGCGTCACCGTGCTCTCGCGCGGCGAGGTGCACGGCACCACTCCGGTCGCGGCGGGAGCGGTCTCGACCGGCACCGCGGCGATCGCGCTGTCCACTGCGGCCGGCGCCCTGGCTGAGCGCCGGGCCGCCCCCGCCGCGGTCGTCGCTGCCGGCCTCGGGCGCTGGCTCCTGCTCGTGCTCACCGCGCAGCTGCAGGCCGTGCGGACGCCGACGGCAGCGGCCGCGCGGAGGGCCACCCGCGCGGGCATCACGGGGATGATCCCGCTGCAGGCCGCGCTCGCCGGCCTGAAGCGGCCGGAGCTGGGGGCGGCGCTGCTCGCGCTCGACGCGCTCGGCTCCCTCCTGCTCCGCCGCCCGCGGACGGCGGACATCACATGAGCGCCACCGGGCCCGTCCTCGGCTACGGCACCAACGGCTTCGCCGACCACGCGCTCGACGACGCGCTCACGGTGATCCACGCCGCGGGGTACCGCGCCGTCGCGCTCACCCTCGGGCACCCGCACCTGGATCCCTTCGCAGCCGACTGGCGCGAGCGGACGCTGGCGCTCCGGTCGCGGCTCGACGAGCTGGGCCTGCGCGTGGTCGTCGAGACGGGCGCGCGCTACCTGCTCGACCCGTTCGCGAAGCACCGCCCCACGCTGGTCGACGAGGAGGCGGGCCCCCGGGTCCGCTTCCTCGAGCGGGCGATCGAGATCGCCGCCCTGCTGGGCGCCGACGCCGTCTCCCTCTGGTCGGGGGTCGTCCCGGCGGGCGCCGATGCGGCGGCGGCCTGGAGGCTGCTCGTGGAGCGGATGCGCGGCGTCGTCGCGACGGCCGAGCGCCACGGCGTGCGCCTGGCCGTCGAGCCCGAGCCGGGGATGCTGGTGGAGACGGTGGCCGACGCGCTGCTGCTGCGCCGCGAGCTCGGCGATCCGGAGTCGGTCGGGCTGACGGTCGACTTCGGCCACTGCGTCGTGGTCGAGCCGGACGGCGTGGTCGGAGCCCTCCGCAGCGCCGGGGACCTGCTGCTGAACGTGCAGGTCGACGACATGCTCCCGGAGCGGCACGAGCACCTCGAGCTCGGCACCGGATCGCTCGACCTCGCGGCCGCCTTCGCGACCCTCGCCGAGATCGGCTACCGCGGGATCGCCGCCGTCGAGCTGCCCCGGCACTCGCACGACGCGCCCCGCCTGGCCGTGGCGAGCCTCGCGGCGATGGAGGAGGCGCTCGGCGGCGCCTCGACGCACGCCGAGCATCCGTGGACCGCGGCCGCCCGCACCGCCGTCCTCGAGCGCCCGTCGCGGATCGAGCGCTTCTTCCCCGCGGCGGGCCGCGAGGCCGGGCGCGAGCCGCTCCGGCCCGCCGAGGACCCGCACGGCCTCGTCCACGGCACGCACGACGACGCGGCCCGCGCCTCCCTGGTGCAGGCCGCCGCGCAGGCGCTCGGCGACGACGACCTGGCCGCTCTCCTCCTCCGCCTCTACCGGGGCGGGGACGGCGCCGAGCGCCGCGGAGTGCTGGCCGGGCTGAACGCCCTCGGCGACCCGGGACCGGCGACGACCCTCGCCGGCCTCGAGCTGACCTCCGACGCCCTGCGCGCCAACGACACCCGGCTCGTCGCCGTGGCGATGGGGTCCTTCGCCCGCCGCCACCTCGACGCGCACGCCTGGCGGCACGGGGTGCTCAAGCTCGTCTTCCTCGGCATCCCGCTCGCGGCGGTCGCCGGGCTGGAGGAGCGCAGCGACGCCGAGCTGCGCGCGATGGCCGGCCGCTTCGCCGACGAGCGCCGCGCGGCCGGGCGCCCGCTCCCGGACGATCTGGCGGTGCTCCTGCCGAGCTGACCGCCCCCGAACGCCGCCCCGACCGCGGGGCACCACCACCGATGAGAAAGGCGCGACGATGCGCATCTTCGACCCGCACATCCACATGACCTCCCGCACCACCGACGACTACCAGGCGATGTTCGACGCCGGCGTCCGCGCGGTCGTCGAACCCTCCTTCTGGCTCGGCCAGCCGCGCACGAACGTCGGCTCGTTCACCGACTACTTCGACGCCCTGATCGGCTGGGAGCGCTTCCGCGCCGCGCAGTTCGGCATCCGCCACCACTGCACCATCGGGCTCAACCCGAAGGAGGCGAACGACCCGCGCTGCCGGGCCGTCCTCCCCGAGCTCGACCGCTACCTCGCCAAGGACGGCGTCGTCGCGGTCGGCGAGACCGGCTACGACTCGCTCACCCCGGAGGAGGACCAGGTCTTCCGCCAGCAGCTCGAGCTCGCCGGCGAGCACGGCCTCCCCGCGATGGTGCACACCCCGCACCGCGACAAGGAGTCGGGCACCCGCCGGACCCTCGAGGTCGTCGCGGACTCGGGGCTCGAGCCCGGGCAGGTCCTCGTCGACCACCTCAACGAGGTCACCGTCGACGCGGTCCGCGACTCCGGCTGCTGGATGGGCTTCTCCATCTACCCCGACACCAAGATGGACGAGACCCGCCTGGTGACGCTGGTCGAGCGGATCGGGCTGGACCGCGTGCTGGTCAACTCCGCCGCCGACTGGGGCCGCTCCGATCCGCTCACGACCGCGAAGACCGGCCGCCTCCTCCTCGTCGCCGGCTTCAGCGCGGGCGACGTGGACCGGCTGCTGTGGCAGAACCCGGTCGAGTTCTACGGGCAGAGCGGACGCCTGGACCTCTCGCCCGTCGCGGGCTTCGACGTGCAGGAGTCGGTCGGCCGCACCTTCGAGGGCAACTCCGTGCTCCGGGGCGCGCCGCGCGTGGCGGAGGTCGTGTGATGCATCTCTCCTACTGCACCAACGTCCATCCCGCCGAGGACCTGGCCGGAGTCGTCCGCCAGCTCGACGTGTACGCCGGACCCGCGCGCGTGGCCGCCGGGCTCGCCCTGGTCGGAGTCGGCCTGTGGATCCCGCGCGACCTCGCGGCCCGCCTGGTCGCCAGCGCCGAGGACCGCGCCGTCCTCCGCGCGGCCCTGCAGCGCAACGGCCTGGAGGTGCGCACGCTCAACGCCTTCCCGTACGCGGCGTTCCACGCCGAGGTCGTGAAGCTCGACGTCTACCGCCCCGACTGGACCACCCCGGAGCGCCTGCAGTACACGATCGACTGCGCGAGGATCCTGGCCGACCTGCTGCCCGCGGGCGCCGACGGCAGCATCTCGACGCTGCCGCTGGGCTGGCGCGAGGGCTGGGGACGGGAGCAGGACGAGGCGGCCTGCCGCAACCTCGCCCGGCTCGTCGAGGAGCTGCGCGACCTGCGCCGCTCCACGGGCCACGCGATCCGCCTGGCGATCGAGCCCGAGCCCGGCTGCATCCTCGACACCGTGGACGACGTCGTCGACTGGCTGCACCCGCGGATCGGAGTGGTCGACCCGGCCTACGTGGGCGTCTGCCTGGACACCTGCCACCTCGCCGTCTCCTTCGCCGACCCGGCCTCGGCCGTGCGCCGCATCCGCGACGCGGGCCTGCGCGTGGTCAAGGTGCAGGCCTCCGCCGCGCTCCACCTGGAGGACCCCTCGGGCCGCGCCGCGCTCACCCCGTTCGTCGAGAAGCGCTACCTGCACCAGACCCGCGAGAACGGGATCGACGGAGTGCTCCGCGTCGACGACCTGCCCGAGGCGCTGGACACGCTCCCCGGCACCGGTCCCTGGCGCGTGCACTTCCACGTGCCGCTGCACCACCGGCCGGAGGCGCCGCTCTCGGCGACCACGGCCGTCCTGGCGGAGGCCGTCTCGGCGGTCGACGCCGCCTGGCCCTACGACGAGATCCACCTCGACGTCGAGACCTACACCTGGTCGGTGCTCGCCGACGCCCCGAGCGACCTCTCGACGGGCATCGGCGCCGAGCTCGCCTGGGCGGCCGCGCACCTGCTCACGCCCGCCTCCCGAGAGGCGCTGCTGGCGCCCCTCCTCCCGCAGGCGGCGGCGCTGTGAGGCCGGTGCTGCTGCTCGACGTGGTCGGGCTGACCTCGACGGCGCTCGCCGACATGCCCCGCCTCTCGCGCCTGGCCCGCGGGGGCGGGCGCCTGCCGCTGGACACGGTCCTGCCCGCGGTCACCTGCAGCGTGCAGTCGACCATGCTCACCGGCTCGATGCCCGCGCAGCACGGGATCGTCGGCAACGGCTGGTACTTCCGCGACCTCGGCGAGGTGCACCTGTGGCGCCAGCACAACCGCCTGGTCACGGGGGAGAAGGTCTGGGAGACCGCGCGCCGGCTGAGCGGGGAGCCGTACCGCGCGGCCAACATCGGCTGGTGGTACGCGATGGGGGCGACGACCGACGTGACCGTCACTCCGCGCCCGATCTACCACGCCGACGGCCGCAAGTCGCCGGACGCGTACGTGCGTCCGCCGGCGCTGCACGACGAGCTGGTCTCGCGCTTCGGCGCGTTCCCGCTGTTCCAGTACTGGGGGCCCACCGCGTCGCTCCGCTCGACCCAGTGGATGGTCGACGCCACCCGGCACGTGCTGGCGGGCGACGGCTCCGGACCGCCCGAGCTGACCACGGCGTACCTGCCGCACCTCGACTACGACCTCCAGCGCTTCGGACCTGACTCGCCCGAGGCGCGCCGGGCCGCCTCGGAGCTCGACGTGGTGCTCGCTCCGCTGCTCGACGACGCGGAGGCGCTGGGCGCCTCGGTGATCGTGGTCGCCGAGTACGGGATCGCCGACGCGGACACCCCGGTCGACGTCAACCGGGCACTCCGGCGCGAGGGCCTGCTCGAGGTCTACGTGCAGGACGGCCGGGAGCAGCTGGACCCGTGGACGTCGCGCGCGTTCGCCGTCGCCGACCACCAGGTCGCCCACGTCTACGTGCAGGACGCGGCGGACCTGCCGCGGGTGCGCTCGATCCTCGAGGGGCTCGACGGCGTCGACGAGGTGCTCGACCAGGAGGCGCAGGCCCGCTACGGACTCGACCACGAGCGCTCGGGCGAGTTCGTCGTGGTCGCACGGCCGGGGGCGTGGTTCACCTACTACTACTGGCTCGACGACGACCGCGCGCCCGACTTCGCCCGCGGCGTCGACATCCACCGCAAGCCCGGCTACGACCCGGCCGAGCTCTTCTTCGATCCGGCCGACCCGCTGGTGAAGGCGAAGGCGGCGGGCAACCTGGCCAAGAAGGCGCTGGGGCTGCGCTACGCGATGAATCTGGTGCCGCTGGACGCGTCGCTGGTGCGCGGCACGCACGGGAGGCTGCCGTCCTCGTCGGCCGACACTCCGCTCGTGCTGGCCTCGGACGCGGACCTGCTGCCGGCCGGAGCCGCGTCGCTCCCGGCCACCGCGGTGCGCGACCTGGTGCTCGCGGCGCACGGCCCGGCCCTCGCGAAGGAGGCGTCGGCGCTCGCGCGCTGAGGGAGGGGACGCCCGGCGGCCTGCGCTCGCGTGCGGGCCGTCGGGCGGTGCGGGGTCGCTGCGGGCGGTCCCGGGCTCCGGTCCTCGCCGCGGGCCCACCCGGGCGGCCGGCGGCTCAGCGCGGCACGAGCCCGGTGAGCCGCGCCGTCAGCCGCTCGACGGGGCCGGCGCCGAGGAACCGCCACCACAGCACGGCGGCCGCGCACAGCCCGAGCACCAGGGCGAGAGCGGCGAGCGGGGTGTCGGCGGAGTAGCCGAGGCCCGCCCGGGCGAGTGCCGCGACGAGCGCCACCTGCAGCACGTAGACCGAGAGCGCGAGCGTGCCGATCGCCCGGAGCGGCACCAGCAGCCGTCGGACCGCGGTGGAGCGCGACGTGGTCAGCAGCACCACCGCGACGTAGGCCAGGAGCACGAGCCCGAGGTCGTGGAGGGTGTCCGGGAGGCTGCCGGAGGGCGACTCGAGGCCGAGCAGGAGCTCGATCAGCGGCCGCAGCGGGTAGACGACGACGGCGACCGTCGCGAGCACCGGCAGCAGCCGGTCGCGCCGGGCACCGTGGCGCAGCAGCAGGGCGCCGAGGAGGAAGAAGGGGAGCAGGTTCGTCACCCGGTAGCTCGGGCCCGTGAACAGCCAGAGCGTGAGCGGCGAGCCGGGTGCCGCGGCGGCCACGGCGGCGTTCAGAGGTCCGGCGACGAGCGCCAGCAGGGCGGCCACGGCGGCGACGACCCGCGAGCGGAGCAGGAGCAGCGGCGTGCCGAGCACGAGCACGACGCCGAGGTACTGCAGCACGATCGCGATCCAGCTGCCCCAGGTCTCGAGCCAGACGCCGAGCGCCACGAGCACGGCCCCGCGGATCGCGTTCCGCAGCAGCACCCGCCCGGGCGAGGCGCCGGGCCGCGCGAGCACCAGGGCCGCCGACATCCCCATCACCAGCGCGAACAGCGGCGACGCGAGGTCGTTCACGTTCCAGGCCAGGAACCCGACGGGTCCCGTCCGCGCGCTCGGCACGAGGGGCATCGCGTGGGCGACGAGCATGGCCGCCACCGCCACTCCGCGCAGCACGTCGGGGGCGACCAGGCGGTCGTGCCGGAGTCGCGGAGCCGTCGCAGTCATCCCGCGAGAGTAGGCGCGCGCCGGCCGCCGCGCCCCGCGCGAGCGCACCTCGCGCCACCGGCCGTCCCGGCCGGGCCGCCGGCCGCCCGGCCTCATCGCCGGCCGCGCGCTGCCGCCCGCTCCGCTCCGTCGGCCAGGGTCTCGGGCCGCCCCGCGGCGATCCGTCGGGAACGGCCCGTCCCGCCTTCCTGCACGGGCCGTTCGCGACGGATCAGCGCACGCCCGCGCCGCCGCCCGCTCTGCGCCGCCGACGCCTCGCGCTCGGCACCGCCGCGACGTTCCGGCCGTGCCCCGGCCTGCTCCGATGCGTCACGAACGGTCCCTTCCGCCCTTCCGAAGCGACCGTTCGCGACCCCTCGGCGCCTCCCTCCCGCCCGCGCGCGCGAGCGCCCCGCACTCGGCCCGCACCGAGCCCGACCGGGCATGCTGGACGGATGACCGACGCCGCCCCGTCCCCCGACCGCCCGCGCCGGGCCCGCAGCCAGCACGTCCTCACCGTGCTCCGGACCGAGCGCCTCACCGGCCACCTGGTCCGCGTGCACCTCGGCGGCGACGGGCTCGACGCGTTCCTCGCCGAGTCCGACCCCGAGCGACTCGCTGCGACCGACCGCTACGTGAAGCTCCTGCTCCCGCCGCGCGGCTCCGACCTCCAGCCGCCCTTCGACCTCGACGCGCTCCGGGCGACCGTCGCCCCCGAGCAGCTGCCCGTGCGCCGCACCTACACCGTCCGCTCGGTCGACCTCGAGGAGCGCTCGGTCGCCGTCGACTTCGTCGTGCACGGCGACGAGGGAGTGGCGGGGCCGTGGGCGCTCGCCGCGGCTCCCGGCGACCGGATCGCCCTCTCCGCGCCCGGCGGCGCCTGGTCCCCGAGCGCCGACCCCGAGGCCGTGCACCTG
Organism: Rathayibacter sp. AY1B6; assembly: GCF_002932755.1. Lineage (NCBI taxonomy): Bacteria > Bacillati > Actinomycetota > Actinomycetes > Micrococcales > Microbacteriaceae > Rathayibacter > Rathayibacter sp. AY1B6. The sequence goes on along the minus strand of NZ_PSWL01000005.1, from coordinate 32,415 downwards.
CTGCTCGGCGACGACTCCGCTCTGCCGGCGATCGCCTCCGCCCTCGAGGGGATGCCCGCGCACGCCCGCGGACTGGTCCTGATCGAGGTGGACTCGGCCGCCGACGAGCTCGATCTTCCCGCTCCGGCCGGAGTGGAGGTGCGCTGGCTGCACCGCGGCGGTCTCGAGGCCGGCCGGTCGCTGGTCGCCGCCGTGCGGGCCGAGCCGAGGCCCGCAGGCGTGCTCGAGGTCTTCGCGCACGGCGAGCGCACCGCGATGAAGCAGCTGCGCGCCCTCCTGCAGGACGAGTGGGGCGTGGAGCGCCGGGCGCTCTCGCTCTCGGCCTACTGGGCTCTCGGCCGCGCCGAGGACCGCTTCCAGGCCGAGAAGCGCGAGCCGGTCGGCGCGATCTTCGCCGACTGACGGGGGAGCGCACTCCGTCCGCGGATCGCCGGGAAGGGACTAGCCTCGGACCCACCTCTACTCCGGTCCCCACGACCGGTCCGCCCGATGGCGTTCCGGCCCTGCGAGCCTCGTGCCCGCCGCCCCCGCCGTCCCGCGGGCTGCTCGACCGAGAAGATGAGGAGGGCCCCCGTGGGAGTGCTGATCTTCGGTGCCTGGCGGCGCCGGATCGAGTTCGAGGACCGGACGCTCGCGCACGTGCGGATCGCGGTGCGCGCGCGGATGGAGCAGGGACTGCCGTTCCGCCTGACCTGGAGGACGCTGCAGGAGGCGGAGCCGCGCTCGCACGCGATCCTCGTGCAGCCGAACGCGGTGCTGGAGTACCGATTCGATCATCCCCGGCTGAACGCCGTGAACCGCCTCTGGCTGCGCGAGCTCCTCACCCCCGCGTCCGGGCGCGACATGGTCGTCGCCGCCGAGCCCGAGCAGGCGCCGCTCCTCGGTGACGACCGTCCGTCCCCGATCCCCGAGGGAGGGGTCGCGGCCTAGTCGGAGCGGAGCCGTTCAGCGCCGGGCGAGGCCGACCGGGAGCCCGCCCGCGAGGGCGGCGGCGGATCCGAAGAGCAGTGCCCCCACCCCGCCGAGGGCGGTGGCGACGACGGTGTTCAGCACCGCGCCGACGAGCGCGACGCCCAGCACGTCCGACAGCCCGCGGTCCGCCGAGGGCCCGTCCTCTCCGGCGGGCGGTCGACGCGGATCGCCGCCTGCTGCGTGCAGGACCTCCCTCGCGCAGTGGATCCTGCCCGGACACGGAGCGCCGCGCAGGACGCCGCGGCCACCGCGCCTGCAGGACTCCCGCCGCGGATGTCGCATCGCCGTGGCAGCCGGACATGTACCTGTGACTCCGCGAAAGGGGAACCATGAGCATCCGCTCCCGAGACGACTTCTCCGAGCTGTACCGCGCCCACTACGACGACCTGCTCCGTATCGTCCGCCGCCGCGCTCCCGCCGCGACGGTCGACGACGTCGTCGGCGAGACCTTCCTCGCCGCCTGGCGTCGCCGGCAGGACCTGCCGGAGAACGTGCGGCCCTGGCTGTTCGGCACGGCCCGGCACGCGATCGTCAACGCCGCCCGCGGCGAGAACCGCCGGCAGGCGTTGGCCGTGCGGATCGGGTCCCTCGCCCCGGAGGAGCAGGCGGATCCGTCGGTCGGCGACCGCCTCGACCTGGAGAGCGCGTGGAAGCGGCTCCCCCTCGCCGAGCAGGAGGCTCTGGCCCTCCACGTCTGGGAGGACCTCCCGCAGGCCGAGGCCGCACAGGTGCTCGGCTGCTCCCGGGCCGCCTACGCGATGCGGCTCACCCGCGCGAAGCGGCGTCGGCCACTTCGTGCAGCGGGAGGCCCCCGGGGCGGTCGCGGCCGCGATCCTCCGGCACCTCCGACCGCTCGACTCGCACCCGCGCCTCCGGTGACGCGCTAGAGCGTCGGGGCCCGGAGTCGTCCTCCGGGCCCCGTCGCTCACACCTGGGCGGTGCCGCTGTCCTCGACCGGGCCGGTCGCGTCCGACTCCTCGGCGATCTCGGTGCCGGTCTCGTCCGCGCGGGCGCGGAGTGCGTCGGCCATCGCGCCGGCGCCCTCGGCTCCGTGGTCGTGCTCGACCTGGTCGATCAGGCCGCCGAGCTTCTCGTCGTTGCCGGCGTCCTCGGCTCCGTCCATCACGGGGCTGTTCTGCTCGTTGTCGCTCATGGCGCTCCTCCTGGGTCGACCGGCCTCTGCGCCGGTGGTCCGACGCTACGCGCGCGGCCCGTGCGGTGCAGGTGATCGACGGGAATCGGCCAGTCCGCTATCGGGGTGCCGACCGACGTTCCCGAGTTCCCCCGAATCGAGCGGATATCGCTTCCGCCCCGCTGGAGAAGTGAGCGGATATCGTCTGCCGAATGAGCGCCTATCGCTTTCCGGCGAGATGAACTGTTCTCTCAGACAAGGACCCCTCAGGTGCCCTCCCTGCTATGATCGGGCGACTTCTGCACCAGGGACCGGGGGTCGTTCTCGGCGGACGATCGATCATCCACACGCCTGTTATCTCGATCATCACCAGTGAAGGCGCGTATGGCTTCGTATCTGTTCGTCTGCTCCGGCGGCGGGCATCTCAAGGAGATGTTCGCCCTGTCGGGGCTCCTCGGAGTCGACCCGGAGGAGCAGCACTGGGCGACCGTCGACAGCGCCCTCAGCCGCACCCTCCTCGCCGACCGGCGCGTGACCCACCTCGCTGATCCGCCGCCCCGCGCCGTGGTGCCGGTGCTCCGCAACGCGATGATCGCCCGCTCCCTGCTGGCCCGCGGCTCCTTCGACGCCGTCTTCAGCACCGGCGCCAGCCCCGCCCTCTCCTTCCTCCCGCTCGCGGCCTCGCGCGGCATACCCGCGCACTACATCGAGAGCGCCGCCCGCGTGCTCGGCCCGTCGATGACCGGTCGGATCCTCGCCCGGGTCCCCGCCGTCTCGACCTACACGCAGTACCGCTCCTGGGCCGACGACCGCTGGAGCTTCGGCGGCTCGATCTTCGACACCTACCGCGTCGAGGACGTCGTCCCGCAGCCGATCCGCCGCGCCGTGGTCTCGGTCGGCACGCAGGACGGCTACCCGTTCCCCCGCTTCTTCGCCGCGCTCGCGCCGCTGCTCGAGGGCGTGGAGGTGCTCTGGCAGACCGGAGCGAACGACGTCTCCGGACTCGGGATCGACGGCCGCCACTCCGTGCCGCACGACGAGCTCAACGCCGCGATGAAGGCGGCCGACGTCGTCATCGCGCACGGGGGAGTGGGCACCGCGCTCAGCGCCATCGAGCAGGGCCGGGTGCCGATCCTGGTCCCGCGCCGCGCCTCGTTCGGCGAGCACGTCGACGACCACCAGGTGCAGATCGCCACACGCCTGGCCGACTCCGGCCTCGCGGTCACCGTCGACATCGAGGGCCTCTCCCGCGAGACGCTCGAACTCGCCGCGGCGAGGCGGGTCGTCTCCGCCGATTCCGCCGTGCCCTTCGTGGTGCACGAGACGGCCGAGAAGTCCTCGGGCCTCTCCCGCCGACTCTTCCCCTCCTCCCGCTGATCCCCGCCCGCGCGACCAGACGTGATGAGAACGACATCCGCGCGTCATCCGCGGCCCGTACACTCTCGAATGGGTTGGGGGGCCGGACGTCACTTCATGTGCGTCGAATTCGGAATGGTCGGCCGACTCGACACTGATGGCGAAAGCTCCGAAGGATTCTCGATATGACTGACACCCCGCGCGGCCTCTCGCGCCGCCTCCTACTCGCCGCCTCCGCTGTCGGAGCCGCCGCGACCGCCTCCGCGCTGGTGGCGACCCCGGCGCTCGCCGCGCCGAACTACAGCGTCATCCCGAGGCTCCCGGGCGAGGTCTCGCGCCTCGACACCAATTTCTCGAGGGACGGCAAAAAGCCGTACGAGGTCATCGACGTGAAGATCGGCAACGACCTCACTCAGCTCTTCGTCCCGCACTCGGCGAAGCCGGGATCCGGCTCCCCGGTTCCGGTGGCGTGGTTCTACCACGCCAGTGGCAGCGCCTACACGGCGCTCTACAATGCGTACAACTACTCGGCCGACCCGCTCGTCGATCTGGGCTTCGTCAGCATCTGCCCGAACTTCGGCGGCCCGAGCAACTACACCAACCCCACGGCGCTCGCCGTGCAGACGGCCGCCACGGCCTGGGTGCAGAGTCTCTGGAACGTCCGCGGGAGCTTCCTCCGCTCGAACTCCGGCGGCGGAGCGATGATGTGCTGGGCCTACGCGAAGAAGATGGTGCCGAACATCTACGGGGCGTACCACGCCAGCAGCGTCTTCGACGTCGAGGACCTCGCGGCGCGCGACGACAGCCAGCCGAACCGCGTCCTCGCGGTGTACGGCGGAGACCGGGCGCTGATGCGCGCGACCAACCCCGCCCGGCTGCCGCAGTCCGCCTGGCAGGGCATGCGTCTGCGCGTCAGCGCCGGCACGGCCGACCAGCTCGCTCCCGCGGAGCTGCACGGCGGACGCCTCCGCCGCCTCGCGCTCCCCGTCGCCAAGGAGGCGACGATCGCGTATCACAGCAGCGACGGCTTCAAGGGTGGCCACACCGTCCCGCCCTTCACCAACAAGGACTCGGTCGAGACCTTCCGCCGCTGGCTCCAGGAGGGCCCCGCCTGATCCGCGGCAGGACCGACGCGACCCCTCCTCCCCGGGGGTCGGCGCCAGGGTCGAGCAGTGGAGGAGGAGGGCACGGCATCGCAGGCGTCCCAGCCGCCGAGAGGCGGCTCGCGAGGGCATCGCGATCCTCATCGAGGCCGACGGGACCACTCCCGTGAGCGCCGCACCGCCCGCCCCATCCTCCACCACTCCGCTCCGACGCCAGAAGGACTCCCTGACGTGATCGACATCCTCCCGCGACGACTCCTCGTCGGCGCGCTCTTCTCGGTCGCCCTGGTGATCGTCCTCGGGATGGGGTACATCTTCTCGACCCGGGAGCCGGCCACCGGCCTCCTGGTGATCGCCGCCGGAATCGGCGGGATCATCGGCGCCTTCGTGCTGCTGCGGGTCCCCGCGCACTGGCTGCCGGCGATGGCGCTCGCGTTCTTCGCGCTCGTCCCGACGCCGCTGACCCCCTCGACCCTGACGTTCCGCATGACGCTCTGGGCGGTCATCCTCGTGATCTGGGCGATCCGGCGCGGGCTCGCTCCCGAGCTGTGGCGCGCCCCCGTCAAGGCGTGGACCCGCGAGCTCGTGCTCTCCCCGTGGCGGGCCGTGGTGATCCTCGCGTTCATCGCCCTCATGCTCTGGTCCGCCGTGGCGACGGTGCGCAGCTCCTTCGCGAGCGAGGGCGTCTCGTGGCTGTTCAGCTTCGCCATCTGCGTGGGCGTGCCGATGCTCGTCTTCGACGCCCAGCGCGAGGCCGTGCTGCTGCGCAAGACGTGGGTGATCCTCTCGGGGCTGCTCGCCCTCTACGCCGCCCTCGAGCTGGTCGCGCAGAGCTCCCCGATCCTCGGGGCCGTCTACGGCGCCCTCGGCTACGAGCAGGACCAGCACTGGTCGCTCTACCGCGCCGAGATCACCTTCGGCCACCCGCTGCTCGCCGGCACCTTCCTCACCGTGGGCGCCGGGCTCGCCTTCGGCTCCTGGCTCCAGGGCTCCCGCAAGTCGGACCTGCTGCTGGGCATCCTGGCCTCGGGCGGCGTCGTCGCGACCGTCTCGCGCGGACCGATGGCGGCCATCGCCGTCGCCGTCGTCGTCGCGCTCGTCGCCGTCGGCTTCCTCAACCCGGACCGCTCGCTGCTCCGGCCCGGCTCGATCCTGATCGCCGGCCTCATCGCGGGCGTCGGAGTCCTCAACTTCGAGCCCGTCACCGCCCGCAACAACAACCTCGACGCCTCCATCTCGGCCGGTGCCCGCGACCTCGCGGTGACCGTGTCGCTCAAGGCGGCGGAGCTCACGCACTGGCTCGGCTCCGGAGCGGCGACGTCCGGCATCAGCGGCAGGCGGTTCTCGGACGTGGTCATCGAGAACTCGTTCCTGCAGCTGCTGATCAGCGTCGGCATCCCCGGCCTGCTGTTCTTCGTGATCATGGTGGCCGCGATGTTCGGCGCCGCGCTCAGCCGTCGGGACGTCGGCCCTGCGGCCGGCCTGCTCGGCTTCATGGTCTGCCTCGCCGGCTACAACGCCATCGACGCGGTCCGCCCCAGCCACCTGCTCCTGGGCTTCCTCGTCATCATCTGCCTGAACCCGGTGCACGTCCCCGACTTCTCCAAGGGCATCCGGATGCGCCAGCCGCTCGGGGCGCGGATCTTCGACGCGCCGATGGCCGTCGGGATGCGGGGCGAGCGGTGAGCCGCCGCTCGCGCAGGAACGACTCGTCGCCGGCCGCGCTCGTCGTCCAGCAGTCGCTCGCTCCGCCGGACTCGACCACGCAGTACGTCGACTCGATCGTCGACGGCCTGGCGCCCGGCGTCGAGCTGCTGTTCTTCTCCTGGCGCAGCGCCCTGCTCGCCGACTACGACGTGCTGCACGTGCACTGGCCCGAGCTGATGATCCGCGGCCGCAGCCCGGTGCACCGCTTCCTGCGCCGCCGCGCTCTCGACGTGCTGCTGGTGCGCCTCGCGCTCCAGCGCATCCCGCTCGTGCGCACGGTGCACAACCTGCACCCGCACGAGCTCGGTCCCGCCGCCGAGCGCCGCTCGCTCGCCCGGATCGACCGAGCGACCGACCTGTTCGTCCGCCTGAACCCCACGACCGTCACTCCCGGCCGGGCGCCCGCCGTCACCGTGCTGCACGGCCACTACCGCGACCAGTTCGCCCAGCACCCGCTGCCCGAGCGCGAGCACGGCCGCGTGCTCTACTTCGGCATCATCCGCCCGTACAAGGGCGTCGTCGAGCTGATGGACGTGTTCCACGGCGTGGAGGACGACTCCCTGTCCCTGCACGTGGTCGGCAGCCCCAGCACCGGCCAGCGCGAGCTGGTCGAGGAGCGGGCCGCCCGCGACACCCGGGTGCGCACCACGCTCCGCCGGGTCGACGACGCCGAGATGGTCGACGAGATCGGCCGGGCCGAGCTGATCGTCCTGCCCTACCGCGAGATGCACAACTCCGGGTCGATCCTGGTCGCCCTCTCGCTCGGCCGGCCGATCCTGGTGCCCCGCACGCCCACCAACACGGCTCTGGCCGAGGAGGTCGGCAGCGACTGGGTGATCGAGTACGACGGCGATCTCACTCCCGAGCTGATCACCTCCGCGCTCGAGCGCACGCGCACCCGCCCGCCGGAGGGGCTCCCCGCGCTCTCCGGTCGCGACTGGGACGTGCTCGGACTCCAGCTCAAGAAGGCCTACGAGGGCGCGATCGCCACCAAGAAGGGCTCGACCCGATGAGCGAGACCATCCGGAAGCCGTCCCCGAGCCTCGGCCGCTCCGCGAGCCGCGGCGCCGCCGTCACCATCGGCGGGCAGGCGATCCGCATCGCCGTCCAGCTGGGCAGCATCGTCGTCCTCGCGCGCCTGCTCGCGCCGGCCGACTACGGCCTGCTCGCGATGGTCACGGCGATCATCGGCATCGGCGAGATCTTCCGCGACTTCGGCCTCTCCTCCGCCGCCATCCAGGCGAAGGAGATCACGCCGGGCCAGAAGAGCAACCTGTTCTGGATGAACGCGGGCATCGGCCTCACCCTCACCCTGCTGGTCATCGCGGCCTCGTGGCCGATCGCCGCGCTCTACGGCGACGACCGGCTCCAGCTGCTGACCGTCGTGCTCTCCTCGACGTTCCTGCTCAACGGGATCTCGACGCAGTTCCGCGCCGACCTCGCCCGGCACCTCCGCTTCGTGAAGCTCACCCTGGTCGACATCGTCGGCCAGGTGCTGGGCCTCGTGGTCGGCGTGCTGATGGCGCTCGGCGGCGCCGGCTACTGGGCGCTGGCCGCGAGCCAGGTCGTGCAGCCGCTCATCGGCGTGCTGATGCTGGTCTTCATCACCGGCTGGCGGCCCGGCCGCTACCGCCGCGGAGAGGCGATGGGCCACTTCCTCCGCTACGGAGGCGGCGTCTTCGCGACCCAGGCGCTGACCTACGCGAGCAAGAACGTCGACTCCGTCATCATCGGCGCGCGCTTCGGCCCGGTCGACCTGGGCCTCTACAACCGCGCGTTCCAGCTGATGATGCTGCCGCTGCAGCAGCTCAACGCCCCGGCGCAGCGCGTGGCCCTGCCCGTGCTCTCCAAGCTGCAGGACGAGCGCGAGCGGTTCCGCACGTTCATCCTCTTCGGCCAGTCGGCGATGCTGACGGTGATGGGCCTCGTGCTCGCCGTCCTCGGCTCCCAGTCCGACTCGGTCATCCGGATCCTGCTGGGGGAGCGCTGGCTCGCCTCGGTCCCGATCTTCCAGATCCTGCTCGTGGCCGGGTTCTTCCAGGCCACGGCGTACTGCTCCTGGTGGGTGTTCCTCTCCAAGGGCCTGGTGCGCCAGAGCGTCTGGTACAGCCTGGCGACCCGCCCGCTGATGGTCGTCCTGATCCTGCTCGGCTCCAACTGGGGAGTGACGGGCGTCGCGATCGCGTACGCCGGCTCGCTCGCCCTCACCTGGCCGATCGCGCTGATCTGGATCGGCCGCACCTCCGACGCCCCCGCCCGCGAGATGTTCACCAACGGCCTCCGCAGCGGCATCGCGTTCGGATCGATCACGGTCGGCTCCTTCTTCTCCACCGTCTGGATCCCCGCCGACCAGCCCGTCCTCCGCCTCCTCGTGGGCGGCGCCGCCGTCCTGGTCGGGGTGGGGCTCTGGATGCTGATCCTCCCCGCGTTCCGCCGCCAGATCCTCGGCCTCGCCGACCTGCGCCGTCACTTCCGCCGCAGCCGCCCGGCCGCCGCTCCCGCCCCGGCCACGGTCGACGCCACCAGCCCCACCGGTGACAGCGCGCTGGTCGACGGGGCCGTCACGGCCGGCACTCCCGACTCCGAGCGGCCTCCCGCCGCCGTCCCCCCCACCGAAAGAGATCGATGAAACTCAAGCTCGGCGTCGTCAAGTCCTGGAAGAAGGACTTCGTCACGACGACCCGCCTGCCCGCCCGTCGCGACGCGGCGGTGCTCCGCGCCGCCCTCGCGGACCTCCGCCCCGAGCCCGAGTCGCACCTCGTGATCGCCGCTCCCGGCAGCGGCAACATCGGCGACCAGGCGATGCTGGAGGCGTTCCTCGAGAACACCACCGGTCCCGTCGTGGTGATCCAGCGCTACGCCGGCGACGTCGTGATCCCCGAGGAGCAGGCCGACCGCGTCGAGGTCGTCGAGCTCCCGCACCTGGTCTACGGAGTGGGCGACGCGCACGCCGCCGACCTCCGCGCCTACGCCGCGCTGATCCGCCGCGCCCGCTCGGTCTCGGTCGTCGGCGCCGACATGATGGACGGCAAGTACAGCCTCCGCGGCTCGGTCCGCCGCTCCCTGCTCGCGCAGGCGGCCGCCGAGGCCGGGGTGCCCACGCGCATCCTCGGCTTCTCCTGGAACGCCGCGGCCCGCCTCGCCGCCCGCCGCTCCCTGATCGCCGCCTCCCGCGCCGGCGTCGTCCCGATGCTCCGAGACCCGCTCTCGGCGGAGCGCGCTCGGAGCATCGGCGTGCAGCGCGTCGAGGAGGTCACGGACATCGTCTTCTCGGCGCGCACCCGCGACCGCAGCTTCCGCGAGGGGCTGGGACTGCCGGAGGGCGTCCCCTTCGCTCTCGTGAACGCGAGCGCCCTCGTCGCCGGCATGGTCGACCAGGTGCCGGAGTACGAGCGCATCGTCGACCGCCTCCGCGCCGCCGGCGTGCACGTCGTGCTCCTCCCGCACGTCTCCCGCCCCATCGGCGACGACAAGGTGGCCGTCCGCGCGGTCGCCGAGCGCGTGGGATCCGAGGGCGTCACCGTCGTCGACCGCGTGCTCATGCCCGCCGAGATCCGCGGCCTCGCCGAGGACGCCCTGCTGACCGTCACCGGCCGCATGCACCTCGCGATCATGTCGCTCTCGCTCGGCGTCCCCGCGATCACTCTCGCCACCCAGGGCAAGGTCGAGGGCATCATGCGCCTCATCGGCCTGCCGCAGCTGTGCGTCGAGCCGGTCCCCGGCTTCGCCGACCGCGTCCTCCCGGTGATCGACCGCATCCTCGCGGAGCCGGGCGACGGCGGCGTGCGCGCCACCATCGACGCGGCCATGCCCGAGGTGCGCCGCCTCTCGGCGCTCAACACCCGCGGCCTCGGCGCGGAGGTCGTGCGATGAGCGCGGCGCAGGAGAAGGGACCGCGCATGCGGATCATGTTCGTCGTCACGTCGCTGCACGGCGGCGGGGCCGAGTTCGTCGCCCGCACCTGGATGGGCTGGCTCCTCGAGCAGGGCCACCACGTCGACGTCGTCACCACCTCGGTGAAGGGCACCGACGAGTACCTCCCCGAGGGCGCGGTGCTGCACCGCATCGGCGAGGGCAAGGGCCACGTCGGCAAGGCGCGGATGCTCAAGGAGCTGTTCCGCCGCCGCACCCCCGACGTCGCGGTCGCCCTGCAGGGCTACCCGAACATCGTGCTCCTGGCCTCGGCCGAGATGACCGCGAAGGCGGACCGTCCGAAGACCATCGTGAGCGAGCGCAACCTCGTCTCGCTCGGCATCCCGGGCTTCTCGAAGACCCAGAAGGTGCAGCTCGGGCTCGCCAAGACGCTCTACCGCCGCGCCGACCACGTCATCGCGATCTCGCACCCCGTCGCAGGCGAGCTCGTCGCCGGCTTCGGCGTCTCGGGCGAGCGCTGCACCGTCGTGCCGAACCCGGCGACCGCCAAGGTCGACCGCTCACGCCAGGTCTCGCGCACCCCCGGCACCGCGGCGGGCCTGCAGATCGTGCTGCCCTGCCGCCTCGTCGTCCAGAAGCGCCCCGAGCTCGCGATCCTCGCGGCCGAGGAGCTGGAGCGCCGCGGCATCCCCGCGAAGGTCGTCTCCTTCGGCGGCGGCCCGCTGCTCGGGAGCATGAAGGCGGAGGGGACCGCGCGCGGCGTGGACTTCCAGGACATGGGCTGGGTCGAGGACTGGTTCCACCACTTCGACGAGAACGCCGTCGTGCTCCTCCCGTCGCTGCGCGAGGGCTTCGGCAACGTGCTGGTCGAGGCGGCCGCCGCCGGCGTCCCCTCGGTCGCCGTGTCCGGGGCGCTCGGAGTCGCGGACGCGATCGTCCCCGGCCTCACCGGCGAGCTCGCGCTCACCCCGTCCGCCTCCGACCTCGCCGATGCGCTGATCCGCGCGAGCGAGCTCGAGATCACCGGCATCGACCGCTGGCTCGACCGCTTCTCGCTGGAGTCGAGCGGCCGCGACCTCGAGACGGTGCTCCGCCGGGTCGTGGGGCAGAAGTGACCCTCGTCTCGGTCGTCGTCCCGGCGCACCAGGAGGAGGCGCACCTCGCCTCCGCTCTGGAGCGCCTGCTGCGGCAGACCCACGCCGAGCTCGAGATCCTCGTGGTCGACGACGCCTCGACCGACGGGACCGAGGCGATCGGTCGCGCGTTCGCCGACGAGCACGAGCGGATCCGCTACCTCCGCCAGGACGAGAACCAGGGCGTCGCCGCCGCTCGCGAGCGCGCCGTCGGCGAGGCCGCCGGCGAGTGGGTCTGGCTGGTCGACGCCGATGACGAGTGGCCGGAGACCGCGGTCGAGGCCATGCTCACCGCGGGGGAGGCGGGCCGCGCCGACGTGGTGGTCGCCCAGGCGGTCACGGTCGACTCGACCGGATCCACGCCCGTCGGCTCCCTGCGCGGCCCGCTCGCGCTCTCGGGCCGGGGCGCCTTCACCGCGCTCCTGGTCGGCGAGCTGACCGGGCACCTCTGGAACAAGCTGTTCCGCCGCGAGCTGTTCGACGGCATCGACTTCACGCGGATCCGCCAGCACTCGGACCAGGCGCAGGTCGCGCAGCTGCTCGCCGCGGCCGACGAGGTCGTCGTCGTCCCCGACTCCGTCTACGAGTACCGCCTCCGGTCCGGCTCGATCATCCGGTCGGGCGCGAAGCGCGCCGACTCGCTCGCCGGGCTCGCCGCGGTGATCGAGCGGACGGCCCGCGGGCTCGACCCGCGCATCCTCGACTCGCAGGACTACTCCTACTACCGCGCGCGCTTCTCCCTGCTCTCCCGCTTCAAGGACGCCACCTCGGGCGCGCACAGCCCCGAGGAGGCCGACCGGCTCTGGCGGGCCGCGCACGACGAGGCGGGGCTCCGGCACCTGGTCGCGCTCGTGCGCCGGCGCGACCTCAAGCGCTCCGTCCTCTTCGGGCTCGCCGCCGCGGCGCCCGCGCTCTACCGTGCGGCGATGAGCGCCGGGAACGGACGCCGGTGACCGTCGTCTCCCCGGTGAGCGGAAAGGCCGGAGTGCATGTCCCGGCACTCGAGTCCTCGTCACTATTCCGCCGAATGTGCGGCGCGGACGACACACCCTTAGTCTTGATCGTCGGTCGCGTTCTGCGACCGAGCCTGCGTGCTTCTCTGAGCCTTGTTCACCTCGGGTGGAATTCACGAGCGGTCCGGCCGGGCACAAGGGGGAGAAAATGAAGCTGCTGAAGCCTGCGGGCGGAGCCCGACGCGAATGGGTGGATTTCGCCAAGGGCGCCGCCATCCTGATGGTCGTCTACTACCACACGTCGCTGTACCTCGGTGACATCGGGGTCGAGAACACTCTCGGCCGCATCAAGGTCGTGTTCGAGCTGTTCCCGATGCCCCTCTTCTTCCTGGTGTCCGGCCTCTTCGGCTCGCGCATCCGCACCTGGAGCTTCCGCGACCTCTGGCGCCGCAGGCTGTACCCGCTGCTCTGGCTCTACGTGGTCTGGTCCGTGATCCGCATGGCCTTCTACCTGGTCGTGCCGCTCGCGAACGGCGGCCTCGGCGAGCTCCCCGCGACCGATCCGCTCAACCTGCTCCTGCTGTTCTTCTGGCCCAGCAGCAGCTACTGGTTCATCTACGGCCTCGTCCTCTTCACGCTCGGCGCGTGGCTCCTGCGGAAGGTCGACCACCGCGTGCAGGTCGCTCTCGCCGCGGTGATGGGGACGATGTTCACCACCGGTCTCCTCAACACGACCAATGTGGGCTGGAACCGCATCGGCGCCCTGTTCGTCTTCTTCCTCGTGGGCACGCTCTACTCGAAGAGGATCATCGACTTCGTCGAGCAGAAGGGGAGCCGCGCGTTCCTCTACGTCACTCCGGTCTTCGTCGTGCTGAGCGCGGTGCTCTTCCTCTTCCCGATCCGCTGGGTGCCGTTCCTCGCCCTCGCCGGCCAGATGGCCGCCGTCGCGATGGGCATCCTCGTGTCGCGGGCCCTCTCCCGGGTGCGCTTCCTGAACTTCTTCACGATCTGCGGCGAGCGCAGCCTGCACATCTACCTGCTGCACCTCTACTTCATCGTGATCGCCATCACGGTCCTGCGGGTGATCCTCCCCGAGGACCGCTCCGAGCTCGGCGGCTTCGAGGTGCCGCTGCTGCTGGTCGTCATGGTGCTGGCGGTCGTCCTCTCGCTCTTCGTGACCCGCTACCTCTCGAAGGTCAAGTGGATCTACGTCCCCCCGGCCGCCCTCGGCGGCCCCGGCAAGCGGCGCACGCCCGTGCCCGTCCCTGCGCGCGGCCCCGGAGCCGTCTCCGACCCCGCCGCGGTCCCGGCCGATGAGCCCGGTACCTCCCCCAGTTACGAGAAGAAGAGAGCGGAGTCCCACGAGTGAAGACGACACGAGCACGCAGCGCCGGAGTCCTGGCGGCCGTCGTGGCCGTCGCCCTCGGGCTCGCCGGCTGCTCCTCGCAGCCCGAGCCCGTCCGCACGCCCGACGGCTTCACGACGGAGAAGGCGATCGAGTACCGCTCGGTCGACGGCGTCTCGCTGAAGGCCGACGCCTGCCTCCCCACCGAGGGCGGCACCGACCGGCCCGCGCTGCTGATGCTGCACGGCGGAGGATTCGTCGACGGCGCCCGCGACGAGGGCGGGATGACCGAGCTGTGCGAGTACTACGCCGAGCGCGGCTTCGTCTCGGTCTCCGTCGACTACCGCCTCCTCCAGGACAGCCGGTACCCCGGCCAGATCGAGGACGCGCAGGCCGCCGTCGAGTGGCTGCGCGACCCCGCGCAGGTCACGCGCTTCGGCCTCGACCCCGCCCGCATCGGCGTGATGGGCAGCTCCGCCGGAGCGATCATCGGAGCGACCATGGGCACGCTCGGCGAGGGGTCCCTCACCGAGGGCTCGCGGGTCAAGACGGTCGTCGCCTTCTCGGCGGTCGCCGACATGACCGAGACCGGGATGTCGCTGGGCTCGCCGGTGCCCGAGGCGAAGGAGCAGATCCTCGCCTACCTGGACTGCGACGAGATCGACTCGACGAGCTGCCCGCAGAGCATCCCCGCGTCGCCGATCACGTCGGTCGACTCCACGGACGCCCCGCAGATCTGGCTCACCTCCGAGGACGAGCTCGTCCCGGTCGAGCAGGCCGACGCGATGCAGGTCGCCCTGCAGGACGCCGGAGTGGCGTCCGAGGTCGGCGTGGACGGCTCCGGCCACCACGGGCTCCAGAACAACACCCCGAACAACAAGAAGGCGATCCTCGCCTTCCTGCAGGCCCACCTCTGATCCACCGCTTCCGCGCGAAACCTCGCGGCCGGTTCCGCGCAACGCGGACGACACATCACGACGCTACAGTCAGACCCCCTGCACTCCGGTGCAGTCGACGAAAGGGACACCACACACCATGACCTTGAACGGACTGTTCGCCGGCATCGGCCGGAGGTGGGTCTACATCGTCGCCTTCGCTCTGCTCGGCGCCGTGGCGGCCCTGGTACTCAACGCCGTCCTCCTCCCGCAGTACAAGGCGGACGCGCGCGTGTACGTCGCGGTCTCCTCCACCGGGGTCCTCTCGACCGCGGACCGCGTCGCGGCCAACAGCGCCGCCGCCCAGGCCACGGTCACCTCCGTCGCCCTCGGCACCTCGGACACCGTCCTGCAGGGCGTCATCGACGGCCTCGGCATCGACGAGCCCATCGAGGACTTCGCCAAGCGCGTGACCGTCCTCGCCGAGCCGGAGTCCGTGGTCATCACGATCTCGGCCACCGACCCCTCGCCCGAGCAGGCCGCGGTCATCGCCAACGCGGTCGCCGCCCAGCTCGACGCGGCCGTGAAGGGCTCCGACCCGGCGACGACCACCACGAACGGCGTCGCCGTCCCGCAGATCCAGCTCCAGGTGCTCAGCCAGGCGCTCCCGCCGGAGCTGCCGGTCACCGGAGGCATCCTCGTCCTGCTCGCGCTCGGCATCCTCGGCGGCGCCGTGGTCGGCGTGGGAGTGGCGATCGTGATGACCGCCCTCGACCGCCGCCTCCGCAGCGGCGACGACGTCCGCTCCGCGATCGACCGGCCGCTGCTGGGCATCGTCCCGGTCAAGGCCACCAAGCTCGACGAGATGCTGAACTCGACCGAGATCCCGGCCCGCTACTCGGCCGTGGCGTTCGAGCTCTCCGCCATCGCGCGCACCCGCTCGTACTCCTCCTTCGCGATCGCTCCGGCGTCCGAGAAGACCCCGCACACCGCCACCGCGGTGCTGCTCGCCAAGGCGCTGGCCGTGCTCGGCTCGTCCGTCGTGATCGTGGACGGCACCGCCGAGGGCTCGGCTCTCGCCTCGGCCTCGGGCGGACGCCCGGGTCTGCGCGAGGTGCTCGCCGGATCCGCCTCGCTCGACGACGCGATCATCAAGCGCTCGACCGACCGCCTCGACCTGCTCCCCGCGGGCGGCGCCCAGGCGGGCACGCCGATGCCGACCGACGCCCTCCGTGCGCTGGTCGAGGAACTCGAGAAGGTCTACGACATCGTCCTGATCGTCACCGGCACCCTCGGCGCGACCGAGCAGTCGCCGACCTTCCGCGGCGTGGCCGACGGCGCCGTCCTCGTGCTGATCGAGGGCAAGGTCGACTCGCCCCAGGCCGCCGCCGACGTGCACTGGATCGAGACCGCCGGCACCCCTGTGGTCGGCGCGGTCGTCCTGGCCCGCCACAAGCTGCAGAAGGCCCCCGCGATCGTCTGATCGCGTCCTCGCACGCTGCGGAGAGCGCACCCCGGCCCCGGCCGCGGTGCGCTCTTCCGTGTCCGGGGCGCGCGCGGTGCCCTCCGGGGCCCGCCCGCCCCGACGTCGGTGCCCAGACGGCGGACAGCCCACTCCGGCGGCTGGGCGGCCCCTCCGGCGCCCACGCGGCTCCTCCGGCGCTCAGACGGCTCCTCGGGCGCCCGGACGGCTCCTCGGGCGCCCGGACGGCTCCTCCGGCGCCCGGACGGCCCCTCCGGCCCCTCTCCGTCCCCCGCTCGCCGCGCAGGCCCGCAGAGGTCGCGCGGTACTCGCGGGCGACCCCGCCGACTCCTGCGTGCTCGAGAGGAGCGGGCGCGTCGGTCGGCTCCCGTCCCGTCCCCGTCCGCCCGCCCCGTCCCGCGGTCCCGGAGGCGCCGAGCGCCCGCCCACGCCCTCGCCGACTCCGCAGAAGTCGCGGAAGCCGCGGCAGTCGCGCTGGGCCCCGGCCGACCGTGCGCGGTCGACGGGAGCAGAGCACACGCAGAACCGCCGCCGTCGAGGGGACGACGGCGGCGGTTCTGCGCGCGGGGAGCGGATCAGGTCACGGCGTGCAGGCCACGTTCCCGATCAGGTCCTTCCCGGAGTTGGAGCAGCTCAGCGAGTTGCCGCTGGTGGACCAGTTGGACGGCTGGTGGAGGTACACCACGGCGTCCCGGGTCTTCAGCGCGAGGTTGCCGCTGATGGTGTTGTCGTTGCCCGAGCCGTCGGCGCGGGTGATCACCTGGTAGCCGTAGGTGGTGGTGCCCGCGGCGGAGTTGCCCGCGGCCAGCCAGCCGTTGCCCGAGACCAGGATCAGCGAGACGACGTCCGAGGCGAGGCGGGACCCTCCGACCACGGTGTTCCCGAGGATGTCCCCGTCGAGGGTGCCCTCCTTGGCCTCGATCGGCTCGGCGCCGGTGTCGCTGATCGTGTTGTCCACGACGGCGATGCGGGCCGTGCGGTCCGGGTCGCAGTCGTTGAACTCGCACCAGTTGCGGTCCGAGGTGCCCACGTAGACGCCCTCGCCGTACTTGGCGGCGACGAGACCGGTGCGGCGGATGGTGCTGCCGACGATCAGCGAGTCGGTGGTCTGGCTGCGGAAGTGGACCGCCTCGTAGCCGATCTCGCTCACCGTCAGGCCGGCCATCTGGACGCCCGTGCTGGCGAGCACCTGGATGCCCTGGAAGGAGCTGCGGACCGAGAAGCCCACGAGGTGGACGTCGCTCACCGTGTTCAGGATGAGCGCGGTGCCGCTCGAGGTGGATCCGGAGGTCAGGACCGCGTTGGGCGAGCCGCAGATCCAGATCGAGCCGGGCTGGGCAGCGGTGCCGCGGAGGGCGAACTTGCCGGTGTAGACGCCGTCGGCCAGGCGGATGACGTCACCCGAGCGCGGGTTGGCCAGGGCGGTGACGAGCTGCGCGGAGTTCGTCACCGTCTTGGTGGCGGCGGGGCAGTCGAACGCGGCGAGCAGCGAGTCGCGGGAGTCGAGGAGGTCGGCCGTGGTGGTGGCCGACTCCGTCAACCGGGAGTCGCGGCCCGCGTCGTCGGTGGCCGAGACGGTGTACGTGTAGGCGCGTCCCGCCTCGGCGGTCTCGTCGCGGTACTGGCGGATCGGGTCGGCGACCGTGCCGACGACGGTGTCGCCGGAGCCGTCCTCGTTCGAGCGGTGCACGTCGTACGAGACGACCCGCGAGCTGAACGGCGCGTCCCAGGCGACGGTGTAGCCGTCGGTCAGGGGGGAGAGCTCGACGGCGTGGGTCGCGAGGCCGTCCTCGGCGAGCACGAACGCGTCGATGATCAGGTTCTTGTCGGTCGAACTGGAGTTCTTCGTCCCGGTGTAGGAGATGGTCACGGTGTGCGTGCCCTCGGCGAGGCCGGTCGTCTCGTAGACCGGCACCTGGTACTGCGCGGTCGAGCTGTAGCGGTCGACCTTGGTGACGGGCCCGCCGTCGACCGAGACCGCGGCGATGCCGGAGGAGGAGGTCTTCCGGCTGATCCAGCGCCACGACGTGCCGACGAAGGTGAACTGCACCGATCCGGCGGAGGTCAGGTACTTCATCCCGCCGCCGCTGTCGCCGCCCGCCATCGACCTCCACGAGCCGGTGTACTGCAGCGCGGGGTCGGTCTCCTGCACGAGGAGGCTGGTCGCTCCGGAGGGGTCGAGCACGGGTCCGTCGTCGCCGCCGCCGGTCTCGTCGGTCGGCTCCTCGGTGGCGGGAGTCGCGCGGGTGATGTCGAACGCGTCGATGACGAGGTTCTTGTCGCTCGCAGAGCTGTTGGCCCTGCCGCTCCAGGCGATCTTGACGGTGTGGACGGTGTCGGCGAGGTCCTTGTTCGTGAACACCGGGACCTGGTACGCCGTGGTCTTCGTGTACCGGTCGACCGAGGTGCTCGCGCCGTCGACCGTGACGGTGGCGATGCCGGCGGAGGCGGTGGTGCGGCTGATCCAGCTGAAGCCGGTGCCGCGGAAGCTGAACGAGACGGAGCCGGTGCTGTTGAGGAACTTGATCCCGCCGCCGCTGTCGCCGCCCGTCATCGTGCGCCACGAGCCGCTGTAGGTCAGCGAGGAGTTCGTCTCCTGGATCCGCGTGCTCTGCCCGGCGCCCGGGTCGAGGGTGGCCGCGGAGGCGGCCGGGGCCGTGAGGGGAGCGACCAGGATGCCGAGAGCGGCGATCAGAGCGGTCGTGAGGGAGAGGCGTGCGCGTCGTCGGCGGGGGCGGGGCGGGTCTGGCGTCGTCTGAGGATTCACGATCGGCTCCGGGTCTTCGAGGGGGCGTCGGGGGCGGTTCGAGGGGGCTGCTCAAGGGGGTGGTGCTGGTCCTCCCGACGCTATAGACGGGCCGTGCGACTGACGGCTGGATGAGACGGATTCAGGTTGTAGTACCCCGTTCGGGCGTGGTGGTCGGGCTCGTACCAGCGATTCGGCTGAAGGACTGGCTAACCGCCGAGGCCGCGTGTACGCGGGACGGTCACACACGGTGTCGACGACGGATCGGAGGGCGGAGGTCGGATCGGGAGGGGACTCCGGGAACGCCCGTCCGCGGTGTGGACGAGGGGAGCGCTGCTCGGTCGAGGAACGGCGACCCTATCCGGCCACTCTGGACACGGCCCCGGTCCGGGCCGCCGGCCGAGAGAATTGACCGGGCGTTCACCGGGCCGACCCCGCGCCGAAACACTGCGATGATGGGCTGTCCACTGGTGATCGCCGTCGCACCCGCGTCGCGGATCACCCGCCGCGGTCGAGCGGCGGTCCCGACGAGAGGGAGGACGCGATGGACACGGCCACGACCGCGACCGGCGACCGTCCGTCCACCCCGCCCGCCCGGGAGCGCCCGCGACGCCGCCGGATCCGCGCGCGCACCGTGATCGGACGGCTCCTGCTCGTCCCCCTCGTGGTGCTCGCCCTCTTCGGCGCCGGGATCCCCCTCTACGTCACGCCCCCGATCGATCCGATCCCCGAGCAGGCGGACGCGGTCTTCGTGCTGGGCCCGTCCACGAGGGCGCGCGTCGAGTTCGCCCGCCGGATCATCACCTCCGGAGCGACGGACACGATGGTGCTCTCGGTCGGCCCCGGCGAGATGAACGCGCCCCACGACGACAAGAAGTACAAGAAGTGCAACGAGCCCGGCGGCGACGTCCTCTGCTACTCCGCCGACCCGCTCACCACGCAGGGAGAGGCCCGGCAGCTGCGCGACATGGCCGAGCAGAACGGCTGGGACCACGTCATCGTGATCACCAGCGCCCCCCACCTCGTGCGCGCCGAGATGATCATCGGGCGCTGCTACTCCGGCGAGCTCTCGATGGTGCCCTCGGGGGAGCCCATGGGCCTGGACTACCTGGTGAACCAGTACGTCTACCAGACGGGCGCGTTCCTCAAGGCCTTCCTGGTCACCAACGGCTGTTGACGCGAGCACTCCTCCTCGAGCCGCCGAGCCGGCCTGCGCTAGTCTGCCCGGGGCGCCATCGGCCCCGAGCCCGCTCCTGCGGAGCCCGGCCGGCCCGGCCCACGACGGCAGCGCGGCAGGAGGATCGGCCGGGGAGACCCGCGACGCTCCCCGCTCCGCACCGGTCACCCCCACGCGACCCCCTCCGAAAGGCCCGCCCGTGACACCTGCCCGATCGATCTTCGCCGTCGGCCGCGGCCAGTACGAGAACATCGGCGACATCATCCTGCGCCGCCAGCTCCTCGACTGGCTCCGCGAGTCGGGTCCGCTCCACGTCTACGTCGGCCACTCGCCGTGGGGCTACGACGACGGCCTGCGCCTGGGCCCGGACGACACGGTGTACCGCTCGCTCCTGCGCTGGTACGCGGCGCTCGCCCGCGAGGCCCTCGCCGGCCGGGCGAACTCGGTGTTCAAGCCGGGCGAGATCCAGCTGACCCTGATCGGGATGAAGGAGCACCTCGTGATGCTCCCGGGCATCGCCCTCGTGCGCCTCGGCGGCGGCCGCGTGATCCGCGCCGGCGTGGGCACCCGCAACTTCGCTCCGTTGCCCCGCGCGATCATGTGGCCCTCGATGGCGCTCTCGAGCTACACCCGCTGGCGCGACGACAAGACCGCCGGCTACATGCGCGTCGGCGCCGCCATGCCCGACCTCGGCTACGGCGAGGGCTCGAGCGACGCGGAGCTGACCGCGTTCGCCGCGCAGCCCGACGAGGAGCGGCGCGTGCTCGTCCTCTCCCTCCGCGAGGACCACGAGGTGGACGCCCGCCCCTACCCCGAGCAGGAGTGGCTGGCCGCGATCAAGGGCTTCGCCGAGCGCGAGGACCTCGACATCGTCGTGGTCACGCAGGTCGCCGTCGACGCCGAGCGCTCCCGCCGTCTCGCCGCCGACCTGGACGCGGACATCCTCGACTGGGATCCGGCGCACACCCACGACGAGCACGAGATCCTGCTGCGCGAGCTCTACCGCACCGCCCGAGTCGCGATGAGCGACCGGCTGCACGTGATCATCATGGCGTTCACCGAGGGCGCGGCTCCGGTGAGCCTGCAGATGGACGGATCGACGAAGGCCTCGCGCCACTTCGAGACCATCGGGATCCACGACGTCACGGTCGACATGTCCCGGACGACGCCGGCCGTCGGCGTCGAGACCTTCTCCGCCGTGGTCGCGCGGCGCAGCGAGCTGCTCGAGAAGCTGCTCGTCGCCCGCGGACGCCTCCGCGGCGTCCGCGACGACATCCAGGCGCTGCTCGCCGTGCCGCCCCGCAGCCGCCCGGCCGCTGCGGGTGCCCCTGCCGCCCCTGCCGGCCCGAAGACGCGGGTGTACCACGTCGGCCGCAGCGGAGAGGTCCCCGGAGGCATGACGCAGGTCGTCAACGGGTACCTGCGCTGGCCGTTCGAGCGCTCCGACGTCCGGGTGATCTCCTCCCGCACCGCTCCGGGCGAGCACGTCGCCGCGGCCCGCCTGGCCGCGGGCGCCGCAGCCCGCATCGTCGCGATCGCGCGCCGCGAGCCCGGCAGCGTGATCGTCGTCCACCTCTCGGAGCGCGGCTCGTTCCTCCGCGAGGGATCGCTCCTCCGCCTCGCGCACCGCCTGGGCCTGCGGACGGTCGCCCACCTGCACGGCAGCGAGTTCGCCGCTTTCACCGCCGCGCACCCGCGCCTGGTGAAGGACGTGCTGCGCAGCGCGGACGAGATCATCTCGCTCTCGGAGGAGACCTCGGCGATCTGCCGCCGGTACGTCCCCGCCGACCGCGTGCACCTCGTGCCGAACGCGCTCGAGCAGGGCACCCCGCGCGAGAAGACCCGCACCGTCGTCTTCGGCGGCGTCGTCAGCCACCGCAAGGGCGTCGACGTGCTGCAGAAGGCGTGGGCGAAGGTCGAGGGCAAGGAGGGCTGGCGCCTGCTGGTCGCCGGTCCGATCCGCGAGCCGGAGGTCGTCGACCGCGGCGTCCCGGGGATCGAGTTCCTGGGCTCGCTCGAGAACGCCCGCCTGCTCGCTCTGCTCGACGAGGCGTCCCTCGCCGTCCTGCCCTCGCGTGACGAGGCGATGCCGATCTTCATCCTCGAGGCCCTCGCCCGCGACGCGGCCGTCGTCTCGACCGCGGTCGGCGGCATCCCCGAGGTCCTCGGCGACGGCTGCGGCCGGGTGGTCGCGCCCGGAGACGTGGACGGCCTCGCCGCCGCGCTGACCGAGCTCATCACCGACGAGGACGCGCGGGCCGAGGTCGTCGAGAAGGCCGGGGCGCGCTTCCGCGAGCGCTTCTCCGCCGACGCCGTGTTCCCGCGGGTCGAGGAGGTCTGGCTCGGCTGAGCCGCCTGCGACTTCGCCCCGGATCGCGCCCCGGGCCGCGCTCCGGGCCTGGGCGGAGCCGCGGGAGCGTAAAATCGCTGGAGTCCGCGGCGCCGAGCCGTTGTGCGCCCAGCCGTCCGCTCCCGGACGCCTTCTCCCTCCACCCCAGAGAGGCTCGACCGTGGCCATCGCCGCCGACTCCGACCGCCGCCTGTGGACCCTGCCCCTCGCGCGCGCCGTGATCGCGGCGGTCGCCGGCTGCGTCGTCACCTTCTCGCCCGACCACGGGCCCGCGTTCGGCCTCGCCGTCTTCGGGGGCTTCGCGATCGCGACCGGCGCCGTCTCGCTCGCTCTCGGGCTCCGCGCCTGGAGCGGCCGGGCCCGCCCGCTCGCCCTCGGCTCCGCGGTGCTCACCCTGGTCGCCGGCGTCGCGGCGCTCGTCGCGCTCCCCGTGGCCAACCTGCTCTCCTTCGTGGCCCTCGTCGCCGGCTGGGCGCTGCTCTCCGGCTTCCTGGAGTTCTCGAGCGGTCGCCGCGGTCAGGGCCTCGCCGCCCGCGACTCCGTGATCGTGGGCATCGGCACGATGCTCCTCGGCGCCGCCTTCGGACTCCTCCCGCCTCACCCCGTCGTCACCGTCGGCCTCCTCGGCGCGTACGCCGTGATGGTCGCCGTCTTCCTCGCCATCGCGGCGTTCTCGCTCAAATGGGCCGCCGGCGCCGACGCAGCCACCGGACACGATCCCGTCGCCCCCACGACACCGACCTCCGGAGGAGACCGATGACCGCCGAAGGCCAGCAGCCCGACCCCGCCTCTCCCGCCGACCGCGCCTCGGCGGCCGACTCCGCCCCGCCGCGCGACCCGAGCGAGTTCACGCCCCGCACGTTCCAGCCGACCCGCAAGGACCGCCTGCGCCCGCTCGAGCTCATCGGCTTCTCCGCGGTGATGGCGGCCTTCGTCGGCCTCGTCGTCATGCTCTCGACCCGCGAGCCGGTCGTCGCGCTCATCTCGTTCGGCGTCGCCTTCATCGTCGTGCTCGTCGCGATCGCCATGTTCTCGCTGACCTTCAAGCCCGACGAGGCCGAGATCGCGGACATCGACGAGCAGGACTCCGCTCACTAGGTGGGGGACGGCTCCGCCGTCCCCCACCGCAGTCGGCCGGGAGCGTGGCTGAGCGGGTGGAGCGTCCCGCGTCCGCTCCGCGGAATCGCTTGGCACGCGATTCCGCGATGCGCTCGCGCCGATCCGCACGACTCGGGAGCGCCCGCCCCCGCTTTGCTGATCGAGCAGCCCGCAGGGCGTATCGAGATCCCCCTGCGGTCGCGAGCGCCGCGGCTCCGCGTCGGTGGTCGCGCGTAGCGTGCGGAGGGTGGCGGAGTCGATCGGGCGGTGGTGGCAGCGGCGGCGGTTCTCGCGCGGCGCCGACGTCCCCTACGCGGTCGGCACCTACCGGGAGGCCTGGGCGTCCTACCCCGTCCTGGTGCGGCAGTACCGGCCCGAGTACAACGAGGGCATCGTGCTCAGCCAGATCCCGCCCGCGGCCGATGTGTACCTGTGCTGGCTCTGCGACGCCGGTCACGTCTTCGTCGCCACTCCCGAGGAGCAGCGCCACCGTCCCGGCCGGGAGCGGCGCCGCTCCTCCTGGTGCCCCGACTGCGCGGAGCTCGCCTCGCCGCGCGTGCCCCGGGCCGCGCCGATGATCGGCGGTCGGCTCGCCGAGGTGCTGGCGCCGACGTCCGATCCCGGTCCCGATCCGGATCCGGATCCCGAGGCAGGCTCCTTCGCTCTCGTCGCTCCGCCCGCTGTGATCGCCCGGAGGCTCGCGTCGACCGCGCCGCCCGCCGCTCGACCGGCACGGGCCCGCTCCCGTCCCGCGCGCGTCTGCCCGAAGACCCCGGATCTCCCCGTCGGGGAGCCCTTCGCCAGCCGGTGCGCGCCGCCGCCGGCCTCCGCGGTCGAGGCCCGACTCCGCGCGCTGCTCGCCGAGCGGCTCGTCTTCGACCCGGCGCACACGGCGGTCCGTCTCGCGCGGCCGTTCTTCGAGCACTGCGAGGCGTGGCCCGACCTGGTGCTCGGGGAGCTGCGCGTCGCGATCGAGTACGACTCGACCGGTCGGCACGGCCTCGAGCACGTCGGGCACCGCGAGGAGGCGGACCGGCGGAAGGACCGCGCGCTCCGCTCGGCCGGGTGGGAGGTGGTGCGCATCCGAACGGGGAAGCTGCTGCCCCTCGGCCCCTACGACCTGGTCGCGACGGGTGTCACGGCCGCACTGGCGGACCGCCTGGTCGACCGGCTCCGCGACGTCCGCGGGCCGCTGCTCGTCGATGCCTGGGGCCGTTGACCGGCCGCGCGGGTCAGATCCGGAGGGCGAGGGCCTCGCTGCGCCAGCGGCGGTGGAGGGCCCAGGGGTCCGGCTCTCCGGCGCGGACGGTCTCGATGTGGGCGTCGAGCGCGGGGCTGCGGGTGAACCACTCGGTGCGCTCCAGGCGCTCGTCGGCGAACTGGGCGTGCCGGTGCTGCTCGAGCGCCCGCCCGCCGCGCTCGAACGCGAGGAGCTCCTCGTGCCGGAGCCGGTGGAGGCGCTGCCTCGGGTTGCCGCTGGTGCCGATCTTGATCCGCTCGCCGAAGCGGATGTAGTAGACGACGTCGACCCGGGGAGGGGGCAGCTCGCCGTCGGGAGCATCGCCGAGCCGCCACTCGCAGGCGGCGCAGAGCCACGCGGAGGGGAACCGGACGCCCAGGCGCGACCCGCACGCCGCGCACGGCGACGGCAGCGCGTCGACCACGCCGTCCTCCCGGGCGACCCAGTCGTGTGCCAGCCCGAGGTGCGCGGCGCACAGCGCGAGCGGGGCGCCCCGTTCGACGGCAGAGGCGCACCCTCCGATCGCGCACGCTGCCATGCCGCCGACGCTAGGCGCGACCCCCGACATCCGCACCCGTCCGTCCGGGCGCCGCGCCGGCTCCGCCACGCCCCCGCGAGTCCGCGGAACTCGCCGTGCTCGCGCGCGAGTACCGCGACATCCGCGTGGTCGCGGGGCCGGGCGTCAGCTCAGGCGGTCGACCAGCGCCGAGGCGAGGCCCGTGTAGCCGCCCGGCGTCAGCGCCAGCAGGCGCTCCTTCGCCGCGTCGCCGATGTCGAGGCCCTGCACGAAGACCGCGAGGTCGTCGGCGCCGAGGCGCTTGCCGCGGGTCAGGTCCTTCAGCAGCGCGTACGGGTCGGTGATCGAGGACCGGCCGGCCGCCACCTCCGCGCGGATCACCGTCTGGATCGCCTCGGCCAGCACCTCCCAGTTGCCGTCGAGGTCGGCGGCGAGGGCGGTCGGGTCGAGGTCGATCTCGAGCAGGCCGCGCGCGATGTTGTCGAGGGCGAGGAGGGAGTGGCCGAACGCGACGCCGATATTGCGCTGCGTGGTCGAGTCGGTGAGGTCGCGCTGGAGGCGCGAGGTGACCAGGGTCTGCGCGAGCGAGTCGAGCAGGGCGCTGGAGAGCTCGAGGTTCGCCTCGGCGTTCTCGAAGCGGATCGGGTTGATCTTGTGCGGCATCGTGGACGAGCCGGTCGCCCCGGCCTGGGGGATCTGCCGGAAGTAGCCGAGCGAGATGTAGGTCCAGACGTCGGTGCAGACGTTGTGCAGGATGCGGTTCGCGTGCGCGGCCCTGCCGTAGAGCTCGGCCTGCCAGTCGTGCGACTCGATCTGGGTGGTCAGCGGGTTGAAGACGAGGCCGAGGGAGGTGACGAACTCCTCCGCGAGGGCGGGCCAGTCGGTGCCGGGGTCGGCGGCGAGGTGCGCGGCGAACGTGCCCGTCGCTCCGCTGAACTTGCCCAGGTACTCCGTCGCCTCGATCTGCGCGACGACCCGCTCGAGCCGGTACGCGTAGACGGCGAACTCCTTGCCCATCGTGGTCGGCGTCGCGGGCTGGCCGTGGGTGCGGCTGAGCATCGACTCGTCGCGGTAGCGGACGGCCAGCTCTCGGAGCGACGCGACGACCGAGCGCAGCTTCGGCAGCCAGATCTCGTCGACGGCCCGGCGGACCACGATCGCGTAGGAGAGGTTGTTGATGTCCTCGCTGGTGGCGGCGAAGTGGGTGAGCTCGGCGATCCGCTGCAGGCCCAGCTCCTCGAGCCACTGGCGGACGAGGTACTCCACGGCCTTCACGTCGTGGCGGGTGCGGGCCTCGAGAGCCGCCAGCTCGTCGATCTCGGGCTGTCCGAAGTCACGGGCGCGGCGGCGCAGCTCCTCGGCGGTCGCGGCGTCGACGGGCTCGGAGCCGAAGAGGCGGCGGTCGGTCAGCGCCAGCAGCCACTCGACCTCGACGTGCACCCGCGCGCGGTTCAGCCCCGCCTCCGAGAGGTACTCGCCGAGCGACGAGACGGCACCGCTGTAGCGGCCGTCGAGGGGGCTCAGCGGCTGGGTGGGGAGCGAGGTCATGCGGTGGTGCCTTCCGGTTCTCAGGTGTCCTGCGCGAGGGCGGCGCGCGCGTCGGTGGAGTCGGGGCGGACCGAGCGGTTGCCGCGCAGTCCTGGTTCGATCTGGGCGAAGAGGGCCCGGCAGGCGCGCTCGATGAGCGCGAGCACCGAGTCGAACGCCGCCGCATCGGAATAGTAGGGGTCGGGGACGTCGCCCTGCGGGGAGAGGCCGGGCTCGAAGTCGAGCAGGCGGCGGACCTTCTGCCGGTCGACGTCGGTGCGCGCCCAGGAGCGCAGCGCCCGCTCGTGCCCGTGGTCGAGCGCGACGACCAGGTCGAACTCGGCGAAGCGGGACGGGTCGAAGAGCTGGGCGCGGTGACGGCCCCCGTCGAACCCGTGCCGCTCCAGCGCCGCGAGGGCGCGGCTGTCGGCGTGCTCGCCGAGGTGCCACTCGCCGGTGCCGGCCGAGCTGATCTCGATCGCGGAGCCGAGCCCCGCCTGCTCCGCCAGGGAGCGCAGCACCACCTCGGCCATCGGCGACCGGCAGATGTTGCCGGTGCAGACGAAGCACACGGCGAAGGCCGAGGGCGCGGGGGAGTCGGGGGTCACCCGCCCATCATGGCGCACCGCGGCTCCTCCACAGCAGGCCGATCCCGGCATCGTCCACCGATGGCGCGCGTCGCCTCCCGGGGGGCGGCGACGGGGCCGATGCCGGGTGCCGACGCCGCGGTGTCAGTCCTGACGGCGGCGGAGGAAGGGGCGCAGGAGGAGGCCGATGAACCAGTTCACCAGGGCGAGAACGAGGGCGCCGAGCACGCCCCACCAGAATCCGTCCACGACGAGGCCGAAGCCGAAGAGGCCGCTGATCCAGGCGGTCAGGAGCAGCAGGAGGCCGTTGACGAGGAACGAGACCAGGCCGAGAGTCAGCAGGTACAGGGGGAACGCGACCACCCGCACCACTCCGCCGACGACGGCGTTGACGACGCCGAAGATCACCGCCACCAGCAGGTACGTGAGGACCGCCGCGGCGGGGCCCTCCTCGTACGGGTCCACGCGCACGCCCGCCACGACCAGGGTCGTGAGCCAGATCGCGACGGCGTTGGTCAGGAGGCCGAGGAGGAGTCTGCTCATGCCTCCACTATCCCCGCAGGCGGGGCGGGCCGCGAGCCGGGGCTCAGGTGAGGGGCCCGCCGATGGTCGGCTCCGGGGCGGGAGTGCAGAGGCGGGGGTCGTCGGCGCAGGTCCGCGGAGGGAGCACGGCGGTGGGCTCGGGCTGCGGCAGGGGCTCCGCCGTCGGCTGCGGGGCCTCGGTCGGCTCGGGAGCGGGCGCGGGTTCGGGAGCCTGCTCCGGAGCCGGGGGCTCGGGCGCGGGCTCCTGCGTGGGCGCGGGCGCCGTGGTCGGCCGGGGAGCGGCGGGAGGCGCGGGTCGCGGGGGAGGAGCGAATCCGCTGCCCGGCTCCGGGACGAGCGGCTCGCGCGCCTCGATCACGGCGACGGCGGCCGGGGCGACCGCGGCTCCCGAGGCGAGGACGCTCCGGAGCTGCTCGACCGCGTCGGTCAGCACCGCCCGCCGGGACGTCGATCCGCGACCGGAGGCGAGGGTCGAGGTGGCGAGGCCGAGCACGCGCTCGGCCAGCGCCGTCCGCTGCTCCCCGGCCGCGGTCGTCGCGGTGGTGATCGCGTCGGCCGAGACTCCCTCGAGCGATGCGTTGAGGGCACCGATCGCCACCAGCAGATCGGTGCGGGCCGCGCCCGCGACGGTGCCGTCGGTCGCGGTGAGGAGCGCGAGCGAGTCGTCCCGCAGCGCGAGGCCGGCCTCGCGCGCGGCGGTGTAGGCCGGGGGAGCGGCCACGTCGATGGACGTCTCCCGGAGCGTCGGGGTCGCCTGCGTGCCCTCCGCGGCGGGCGTGCACCCGGTGAGCGCGCCGGCGGCGACGAGCAGGGCGATCGCGGCCGTGGCGCCCCGGAGGAGCGGGCGCGCACCCCCGCGCCGCTCGGCTCGCCCTCGACTCCGCATCACTGCACCCTAATCGGGGGACGGGCGCCGTGGGTGCTGGTCAGTGGGGCGGTTCGTGCATCCGAGACCCGGGTCGGCCGCACCTCCGGGCCGCACCGGCGGCGCTCGACCGCGGGGAAGGGGGCTCGCCGAGCACCACTCGAGGGCGGGGGCGGCGCGCGCGGGACGGCGGGGCGTCCACCGCCGCGCCGCCTAGCATGGGGCGGGTGACCGACCAGCAGGAGCCTCCCGTCCGCCTCCGCCCCGAGATCCTGGCGCTCCCCGCCTACAAGCAGGGCCGCGCGGCCGCCGCCGACGCCTTCAAGCTCTCCTCCAACGAGAACCCGTTCGACCCGCTGCCCTCCGTGCTCGCGCGGGTCCGCGAGGTGGACGACTTCAACCGGTACCCGGACGCGGCCGCGACAGCCCTGCGCACGGCGCTCGCCGCGGAGTACGGCGTCCCGATCGAGGAGGTGATCGTCGGAGCCGGCTCCGTCGCGGTCATCGCCCAGCTCATCACCGCGGCGGCGGGCCCGGGCGACGAGGTCGTCCACGCGTGGCGCTCGTTCGAGGCCTACCCCTCGCTCGTCACGACCGCGGGCGCCACCAGCGTGCGCGTGCCGCTGCGCGCCGACGACACCCACGACCTCGACGCCATGGCGCAGGCCGTCACGGAGCGCACCCGCCTGCTGATCGTCTGCAGCCCGAACAACCCCACCGGCACGGTCGCCACCGCCGACGACGTCGAGGCGCTCCTCGAGCGCGTCCCGGGAGACGTCCTCGTGCTCCTCGACGAGGCCTACGCCGAATTCGTCGACGACGAGCGGGCCGTGGACGGCACCCGCCTGCTCGGCCGCTACCCGAACCTCGTGATCGCCCGCACCTTCTCCAAGGCATACGGCCTCGCCGGCCTCCGCGTCGGCTACGCGATCGGCCACGCGCGGATCCTCGACGCCGCCCGCTCCACCGCCATCCCGCTCTCGGTCACCCGGTTCGCCGAGACCGCGGCGGTCGCCTCCCTCGAGCACCGCGAGGAGCTCCTCGAGCGCGTCCACCGCATCACCCGCCTCCGCGACGACCTCTGGCGGGCGCTCCTCGACCAGGGCTGGACGATCCCGGAGTCGCAGGCGAACTTCCTCTGGTTCGACACCCGCGAGGACACGGCGCGCGCCGCCGAGGTCTTCGAGCGCGCCGGGGTCGTGGTCCGCGCGTTCCCGCCGGAGGGGATCCGCGTCTCCGTCGGCGAGGCGCGCTCTGTCGACAAGCTCCTCAGCGCGGCGGCCGAGATTGTGGCTTCCCTCCCCGAGGGCCACCCCGCGAGACGGATAGGTTAGTCGGGTGGTAGCCACCAGCACGGAGTCGCCGACTGTCCAGTTCCTCTCCGCGGACGGGCGGTTCTCACCGACCCCCGCGGCCGAGCAGTACGCCTCCTACCTCGACGAGGTGGACGAGGCGCAGCACCGCTCCTTCTACCGCGAGATGGCGGTGGTCCGCCGGTTCGACACCGAGGCCGCGAACCTGCAGCGCCAGGGCCAGCTCGGACTGTGGGTCCCGAGCCACGGCCAGGAGGCGGCGCAGGTCGGCTCCGCGTTCGCGATGCGCCCGCAGGACCACGTGTTCCCCTCCTACCGCGAGCACGTCGTCGGCAAGATCCGCGGCATCGACCTGCTCGGCGTCCTCGCGCTCCTTCGCGGCACGACGCACGGCGGCTGGGACCCGACCGATCCGACGAACGGGAACTTCCACCTCTACACGCTGGTGCTCGGCTCGCAGGCCCTGCACGCGACCGGCTACGCGATGGGCCTCACCCTCGACGGAGCGACCGGCACGGGCGACCCCGAGAAGGACGCGGCCGTCGTGGTC
This sequence comes from Rathayibacter sp. AY1B6, assembly GCF_002932755.1. Lineage (NCBI taxonomy): Bacteria > Bacillati > Actinomycetota > Actinomycetes > Micrococcales > Microbacteriaceae > Rathayibacter > Rathayibacter sp. AY1B6. The sequence continues at coordinate 1,970 of NZ_PSWL01000005.1, read as the reverse complement.
TACTTCGGCGACGGCGCCTCCAGCCAGGGCGACGTCAGCGAGGCGATGGTCTTCGCCGCGAGCTACCAGGCCCCCGAGGTCTTCTTCCTCCAGAACAACCACTACGCGATCTCGGTCCCCGTGGCCACGCAGTCGCGCAGCCCCCTCTACCTCCGCTCCTCCGGCTTCGGCATCCCCGGCGTGCAGATCGACGGCAACGACGTGCTCGCGAGCTACGCCGTCACCGCGAAGCACCTGCAGGACGCCCGCTCCGGCGGAGGCCCCCAGTTCATCGAGGCGCTGACCTACCGGATCGGCGCGCACACCTCGAGCGACGACCCGACGAAGTACCGCACCGACGACGAGCTCGCCTCGTGGGTCGCGAAGGACCCGATCACCCGCTTCGCCGCGTACCTGCGGAGCGAGGGCGTGGAGCAGTCCTTCTTCGACGAGGTCGACGAGGAGGCGAAGGACTTCGCGTCCGACATCCGCCGCCGCCTCCTCGCCCTCGAGGTCCCGCCCACGGGCGTCATGTTCGACCACGTCTACTCGGAGCCGCACGTGCTCGTCGAGGAGCAGAAGGCGTGGCTGCAGCGCTACGAAGAATCGTTCGGAGGCGAGTGATGACGATCGACACCAGCACGACGGCCGCGCAGCCGCCCCTCACCGGGTCGCAGCTCGAGTCCATGTCCATGGCCAAGGCGCTCAACGCCGGCCTCCGCCGCGCGATGACGCAGGACGACCGCGTCCTGCTGATGGGCGAGGACATCGGCCCCCTGGGCGGCGTCTTCCGCATCACCGAGGGCCTGCACGCCGAGTTCGGGGCGAAGCGCGTGCTCGACACGCCGCTCGCCGAGTCCGGCATCGTCGGCACCGCGATCGGTCTCGCGATGCGCGGGTTCCGCCCGGTCTGCGAGATCCAGTTCGACGGGTTCATCTACCCGGCGTTCGACCAGATCACCTCGCAGCTGGCCAAGATGACCAACCGCCACGAGGGCGCGATCACCATGCCCGTCGTCATCCGCGTGCCCTACGGCGGGCACATCGGAGCGGTCGAGCACCACCAGGAGAGCAACGAGGCGTACTTCGCGCACACCGCGGGCCTGCGCGCGGTCAGCCCGTCGACCCCGAACGACGCCTACTGGATGATCCAGGAAGCCATCGCCTCGGACGACCCCGTGATGTTCTTCGAGCCCAAGAGCCGCTACTGGCCCAAGGGCGACGTCGACCTCAGCGGATCCGCCGCGCCGCTGCACGCCAGCCGCGTCGTCCGCCCGGGCACCGAGGTCACGCTGGTCGGCTGGGGCCCGATGGTCGCCGTCCTCCTCCAGGCCGCCGAGCTCGCGGGCGAGGAGGGCACGAGCGTCGAGGTCGTCGACCTGCGCTCGCTCTCCCCGATCGACTGGGAGCCGCTGCTCGCCTCGGTCCGCAGGACCGGCCGGCTCGTCGTCGCGCAGGAGGCGTCCGCCAACGTGAGCCTCGGCTCCGAGATCGCGGCGACCGTCACCGAGCGCGCCTTCTTCTCGCTGGAGGCGCCGGTCCTCCGGGTCGCCGGCTTCGACACCCCCTTCCCGCCCGCCAAGGTCGAGAAGCTCTTCCTCCCCGACGTCGACCGAGTGCTCGAGGCCGTCGACCGCTCGCTCGCGTACTGACGCGCGCGACATCCGCCCGCACGAGCCCACAGGAGTCCCCCCGATGACAGAGCAGTTCCTCCTCCCCGACGTCGGCGAGGGCCTCACCGAGGCCGAGATCGTGGCCTGGAAGGTCAAGGTCGGCGACGAGGTGGCCGTCAACCAGGTCCTCGTCGAGATCGAGACCGCCAAGTCGCTCGTCGAGCTCCCCTCGCCGTTCAGCGGCACCGTGGTCGACGTGCTCGTCGACGAGGGCCAGACGGTCGACGTCGGCACCGCGATCATCACCGTCCGGGCCGGAGCCGGCTCGATCGGCTCCGAGGTGCCGGCGATCCCCGCCCACCCCGCGCAGGCCGCCGC
>NZ_PSWL01000049.1:0-2867 GCF_002932755.1 Rathayibacter sp. AY1B6 | reverse complement strand
GGGCCGCAGCGGCCGGGGCCGGGCGGGGTGGGAGCGGTGCCCTCGGCGGGCGCGTCGGTCGACGGCGCTGACGGCGCAGCGCTGGAGCTGGAGTGCAGCGGGGTGGCGCTGGAGGTCGGCGTGCTCGACGGCGTCGCGGCGAAGGCGGCGGTCGAGCCGAGCGCGACGAGTCCGAGGGCGCCGACGGCGATGCCGATGGTCAGGGCGCGCTTCTTCGGACGGCGCGGCCCGAAGCTCGAGCCCTTCTCGGTGGGGGTGGTCGACTCGGTCATGGGTGTCTCCTCGTCCGGCCCGGTGCCGACCCCGTTCGGGATCGGTTGCGGCCGGTTCCATTTCAGATTCGACGGCGAATCTGAAGCCGCACTTAAGAACAGACCCTCCACAGCAGACGCGGGGTGCGCCCCGATCCGCTGCCCCTAGGTTCGAGCACATGCCCTCCTCCGCCCGTGTGCTCCTCATCGAGGACGACGACGCCATCCGCTCCTCCGTCGAGACCGCGCTGCGCAGCGAGCGCTTCACGGTCCGCGGTCTCGTCTCCGGCGAGGACCTCGCCCGCGAGCTGAGCACCTTCGCTCCGGACCTGGTGATCCTCGACTGGATGCTCCCCGGCCCGAGCGGCATCGTGCTCGCCGAGCGGATCCGCCGCAGCAGCGACGCAGCCGTGATCATGCTCACCGCTCGCGACGCCGTCGACGACCGCCTCCGCGGCTTCGACGAGGGCGTCGACGACTACGTGGTGAAGCCGTTCGTGCTCGCCGAGCTCGTCAAGCGCGTGACCGCCGTGCTGAGGCGCCGCGGCCGCATCCCCTCCGTCGTCGAGATCGGCGACCTCGTCGTCGACCCGGAGTCGGGCCTCGCCCGCCGCGGCGGCGTCGCCCTCGACCTCACCGCGACCGAGTTCCGTCTCCTCGCCTTCCTCGCCGGCAACCGCGGCCGCACCCTCACCAAGACGCAGATCCTGACGCAGGTCTGGGGCTACGACCACGTCGACCCGAACCTCGTCGAGGTGCACCTCAGCTCCCTCCGCAAGAAGATGGAGGCGCACGGCGACCGGCTCGTGCACACCGTCCGCGGTCTCGGCTACCGGGTGGAGGCGTGAGCCGCTCCAGGCCGGACGCCCTGCGCACCGGCTCGCTCCGCCTCCGGACGGTCCTGGCCGTGCTCGCACTGCTGGCCGTCCTGCTCCTGGCCCTCTCGGCGACGGTGCAGGCCGTGCTCGGCGAGCGCCTCCGCGACCAGATCGAGGAGCGGCTCCAGGACCGCGCCTCCGCCGCCGCCGCGCTGGTCGGCACGATCGCCGACGACGCCCTCGCCTCCCGGCTCTCGGCGCAGGGCGTCTCGGTGCGGATCACGAGCCCCGAGGGCGAGGACGTCGTGGCCGGGCCGAGCCCCGAGCAGCTGCGCCTGGGCCCGGGAGCCGCCGACCAGCTCGGAGAGCCGCCCTCGCCGCCCGGCACGAGCTCCTCCTCCGGAGCCGTCTCGCCCCGTGCCGCCTCCGCCGCCGTCACCGTCGTCTCGAGCAGCATCGCCGCCGACGACGAGCTGATCACGCTGGATTCGACCCTCAGCGACGGCACCCGCCTCGAGCTCACCAGCGAGGCCGGCTCGGTCGGCAGCACGCTCGCCCAGCTGAACGGGATCCTGCTCGCCGCGTCGGCCGTGTTCCTCCTGCTGGCCGCGCTCGCGCTGGTCGTCGTGGTCCGCGCGACCCTCCGGCCCCTCGAGCGGATGACCGACGTGGCACGCGACATCGCGCACGGCGACCGCGGGCGGCGGCTGCGCCCCTCCCGGCCGCGGACCGAGCTCGGCCGCACCGCGACCGCGTTCGACGAGATGCTCGACGACCTCGAGCAGGCCGAGCGCAGCGCCCTCGCCGCCGAGGCGACGGCCCTCGCGGCGGAGCAGCGGATGCGCGCGTTCGTCTCGGACGCCGCGCACGAGCTGCGGACACCGGTGGCCGGCATCCAGGCCGCCGCCGATGCCCTGGTCCGCGGCGACGGCGGCGAGCAGGAGCGCGAGCGCCTGTCGGTGCACGTCGTGCGGGAGTCGCTGCGCGCGGGCCGCCTCGTCCAGGACATGCTGCTGATGGCGCGGCTGGACGAGGGCCTGGCTCTGGAGTCGCGTCCGCTGGACCCGGCGGGCGTCGCCGAGGCCGCGATCGAGCGCCAGGAGCTGCGCCGGCCGGGCCTCGCGATCGAGCTGCACCGGCCCGCCGAGCCGCTCCTGGTCAGCGCCGACGCCGACCGGCTGGGCCAGGTGCTCGGCAACCTCCTCGAGAACGGCGCCCGCTTCGCCCGCTCCCGGATCGACGTCGCCGTCGAGGCGGCCGCCGACTCCGTCTCTATCACCGTCGACGACGACGGCCCCGGCATCGCCGAGGCCGACCGCGAGCGCGTCTTCGACCGCCTCGTCCGCCTCGACGACGCCCGCAACCGCGGCGACGGCGGCTCGGGCCTCGGCCTGCCGATCGCCCGCGGACTGGCGCGGGCACTCGGCGGCGACCTGGTGGCGCAGGAGGGACCCGTGGGCGCGCGCTTCCGGGTGACGCTGCCGCGGTCCCGCTGACGGGCAGGCCGTGCCCCGAGGCTCGACGGGCGCGCGGGCACCGCGGACTCGACGTCGCCTTCGTGCTCGACGGCGCCGACGGGGACTTCCCGATCGGCATGGGCGCCGCGTCCGCCGACTTCCGGAGCGTCCTCACCGTCGGCGTCGACCGCGAGGACGGCCGCATCCGCGGCGTCTCCAGCTGGACCGTCGACGGCCGCGGGAGCCGCGTGCCCGTGCGGATCCTGCACCGCTCCGCCACCGTGATCATCGTGGAGGCCGCTCCCCTCCCCCTCGACCGGTGCCCGTCCTCGCTCAAGTGC
>NZ_PSWL01000048.1:0-4493 GCF_002932755.1 Rathayibacter sp. AY1B6 | reverse complement strand
GGGCGGGGGCGGCGGGGGGGCGGCGGTGGGGAGCACGGGCGCGGCGGCGGGGGCGTGCGGGTGCTCCGCTCCGCGGATGAACACCGGACGACAGGGGGCGCGCGCGGGCGCCCCCTGTCGTCCGGTGTTCATCCGCGGAGCGGAGCACCGGCACGTCCGGGTCGCCGCGCCGGTCCTCCGCGCAGCCGCCGCGCCGACTACCACAGCGCCGCCCGCCCGTGCACGGGGTGGCTCCGGAGGCGCGGCTCGCCTGGGATGGAGGGGAGCGGCCCGATCCGGGTGCCGCGGACGGAGGAGCCATGCCCGACCAGTACACGTTCACGAACCCCGCCACCCAGTACCCGGACGTCACCCCGCCGGTGCAGCAGCAGCCCGAGCCCGGGCTGCAGTCGCGGATGACCCCGGTGCCGGACCTCGGCGAGGAGAGCTACCGCGGCACCGGCCGGCTCGCGGGCCGCCGCGCGCTCATCACGGGAGCCGACTCCGGGATCGGCGCCGCCGTCGCCATCGCCTTCGCCCGTGAGGGGGCCGACGTCGCCCTCGCGTACCTCCCGAGCGAGGAGGAGGACGCGCAGCACGTGATCGGGCTGATCCGCGCGGAGGGGCGCACCGCCGTGCCGATCCCCGGCGATCTCACGAGTGCCGAGTACTGCACGCGGCTCGTGGCGGAGGCGGTCGAGGGTCTCGGCGGGCTCGACGCGGTGGTCAACGTGGCCGGCAAGCAGATCTGGAAGGAGGACCTGCTCGACATCACCGACGAGCAGTTCGAGGCGACCTTCGCGATCAACGTCTTCGCTCCGTTCCGGATCATCCGCGCGGCCCTCCCGCACCTGCCCGCGGGCGCCACGATCATCAATACGGCGTCGGCGGAGGCGCACAAGCCCGCCCCCGACCGCCTGGACTACGCGATGACGAAGGGCGCGATCAACAACCTCTCGAAGGGCCTCGCGCAGCAGCTCGCCGCGAAGGGCATCCGCGTGAACGTCGTGGCACCCGGCCCGACGTGGACCGCCCTGCAGGTCAGCGGCGGCGTCGACCCCGAGAGCCTGCCCGACTTCGGCTCCAGCGAGTCGCCGATGGGCCGCGCCGCCCAGCCCGCCGAGCAGGCCCCGGCCTACGTGTTCCTGGCGTCCGCCGAGTCGAGCTTCGTCGCCGGCGAGACCCTCAACGTGAACGGGGGCATGGTCTCGCCCTGACGCGCCGCCGACGCGCGCATCGCTGCCGGGACGGCCCGCTCCTGCGTGAGACACCGCCGGTACCGCGGCGTCTCGGGCAGCAGAGGGGGGCCTCGGCGGCGCCCAGCACTGGGCGAGGGCCCGCGTCAACCCTCTCCCGGGCGGCGGGGGGCGCGGGGTGGCATGGAGGACATGAGAACCACGACCGTCCTCCCCATCGAGACCTACTCCGACGAGCAGGGCTGGCACAACCGCATCGCCCACGCCCGCGTCCCGCTGAGCAGCCACGACTCCCGCCAGGAGGCGGAGGAGGTCGGCGAGGAGATCGCCCAGCAGCGCGGAGGCAGGCACGTCGTCCTCGGCTGAGTCCTGGAGCGGGGCGCGGCATGCCGTGCCCCGCCTCGGAAGGCGCCCGGCTCTCGGAGGGCGCCCGGCTCTCGGAAGGCGCCCGGCTCGCGGAAGGCGCCCGGCTCACGGAAGGCGCCCGGCCCGCAGACGCGCCCGCTCGCCCCGCCTCTCGCGTGTAGCGTCCCCGACCCTGCCCGGTCAACCTTCTCGACCTCCCGGCCCCCTCCTCCCTAGCGTGGCCCGTCGTGCTCGCCCCTGAGCGCGCGACGAGAGGACGACATGGCCACCACGAGCGACGCCCCCGCGACCGGAGAGGCCGGCGGCACCTCCCTGCGCCGCCGCATCACCGGCCCGCTGCTCTACTTCTTCATCCTCGGCGACGTCCTCGGCGCGGGCATCTACGCCCTCATGGGCACGCTCTCGGCGGAGGTCGGCGGAGCCGTCTGGATGCCGCTCCTGCTCGCGCTCGGCCTCGCGCTGCTGACGGCCGGCTCCTACGCCGAGCTGGTGACCAAGTACCCGAAGGCGGGAGGCGCGGCGGTGTTCGCGCAGCGGGCCTTCAAGCGTCCGATCGTCTCGTTCCTGGTCGGCTTCGCCATGCTCGCGGCCGGAGTGACCAGCGCGGCCGGTCTGTCGCTCGCGTTCGCCGGCGACTACCTCGGCACCTTCCTCGACGTGCCGACCGTGCCGACCGCGATCGTCTTCCTCGTCCTCGTCGCGTGCCTCAACGCGCGGGGCGTGGCGGAGTCGCTGCTCAGCAACACGGTGATGACCGTGATCGAGGTCGGCGGCCTGCTGATCGTGATCGGATGCGTCGCGCTGCTCGTGGCGGGCGGAGGCGGCGACCTCGCCCGCACGGTCGAGCTCAGCTCCGAGCAGGCGCCGGCGCTGGCGGTGCTCGGCGCGGCGATCATCGCGTACTACTCCTTCGTCGGCTTCGAGACCTCGGCCAACATCGCCGAGGAGATCCGCGATCCCAGCCGCGTCTACCCGCGCGCGCTGTTCGGCTCGCTGCTGACGGCCGGTGCGGTGTACGTCCTGGTCGGCCTCGCGAGCTCGATCGCGCTGCCCGCCGACGAGCTGTCCGGATCCTCCGCCCCGCTGCTCGACGTCGTGACGGCGAGCGGAGCCTGAGTGCCGGCGTGGCTGTTCAGCCTGATCGCGCTCGTCGCGGTCGCGAACGGCGCGCTGCTGACGATGATCATGGCGAGCCGCGTCACCTACGGCATGGCGAAGGACGGGCTCCTCCCGGACGTGCTCGGCCGCGTGCTGCCGAAGCGCCGCACGCCGTGGGTGGCCATCGCGGTCACGACGGTGGCGGCGTGCCTCCTGACCCTGGTCGGCGACCTGGCGACGCTCGCCGAGACCGTGGTGCTGCTCCTCCTGCTGGTGTTCATCAGCACGAACGTCTCGGTGCTCGTGCTGCGGCGCGACACGGTCGAGCACGACCACTTCCGCGTGTGGACGGCGATCCCCGTGCTCGGCATCGCCTCGTGCGTGCTGCTCCTCAGCCAGCAGGACCCGATCGTCTGGCTCTACGCCGGCATCCTCCTCGTGGTCGGGATCCTCGTGCACCTGGCGACCCGTCGCTCCTCCCGCCGCACCGCCTGAGCCGCTGACGGTTCCGGCGGGGCCGCCGCTCCGCCGGACTGTCCCGCCCGAGGGCGGAGTCGCGGTCGCGGCGGCTCCGCCCCTGCCGTCCGCTGCCCAGGGCCTGCCCAGCGCGCGCGGGCAGACTGTCCGGAGCCGATGACGGCGACCGGACGAGGGAGCAGTACCCGGAACGCGACAAGACTGACTCGTAGGAGCTGTCATGTCCTGGATCGTCCTCATCCTCTCCGGTGTCCTCGAGGCCGTGTGGGCCACCGCCCTCGGCAAGTCGGAGGGGTTCACGCGGCTCGGCCCGTCGATCGTCTTCGGAGTCGGCGTCGTCGCGAGCATGGCGGGCCTCGCCTACGCGATGCGCGAGCTGCCCACCGGCACGGCGTACGCGGTCTGGGTCGGGATCGGCGCCTCGCTGACCGTGCTCTACGGCATGTTCTTCGGCGGCGAGGGATTCTCGTTGGTGCGCACCCTGCTGGTCCTCGGGATCGTCGGCTGCGTGGTCGGCCTGAAGCTCGTGCACTGACCGCCGGTCCGTCCTCCCCTCCGCGAGATGCCACTTCAGGACGCGACACGCCGACGGAGGCGTACCGGACTGGCATCTCGCCGAGGGTCCGAGGCCGGTGGTTGCACGACGCCGCGCGTTCCACCTAGGCTCGGCGCATCAGGGGAGAACGATCGTTCTACTGCTCTCCCCGCCCCCCAAGGAGGACTCATGCCCACTCGTACCGCACGCACCGCCTGGAACGGCTCGCTCGAGACCGGCGAGGGCCAGGTCGAGCTCTCGAGCTCGAAGATCGGCACCTACGACGTCTCGTTCCCCAAGCGCGCCGCCGACGACGCCAACGGCTCGACCAGCCCCGAGGAGCTCCTCGCGGCCGCCCACTCCGCCTGCTACGCGATGCAGTTCTCGGCCGTCCTCGGCCAGGCCGGCGGCACCGTCGAGGCGCTCGACGTCCGCGCCGACGTCTCGCTCGGCCCGGACTCGGCCGGCGGCTTCAAGCTCACCGGCATCAAGCTCACCGTGAGCGGCGAGGTCTCCGGCATCGACGAGGCCGCCTTCCTCAAGGCCGCCGACGAGGCCAAGGAGACCTGCCCCGTCAGCAAGGCGCTCACCGGAGTCGACATCACGCTCGACGCCACCTTCGAGGGCTGAGCCCCTCCGCACGTCCCGAGCACCCCGTCGCGCATCGCGGCGGGGTGCTCGTGCGTCCGGCGCGACCGCGGGCGGCTCTCGCTGCGCGCGCTCCTCGATCAGCAGGAGAGGGACGCCCCGGAACGGGACGCCGCCCTCAGACCCCTGTGCTGGTCGAGCAGCCGCTCAGCGGCGTCCCGTTCCGGGGCGTCCCTCTCCTGCTGATCGAGGAG
>NZ_PSWL01000047.1:0-4731 GCF_002932755.1 Rathayibacter sp. AY1B6 | reverse complement strand
CCCCCCCCCCCGTCCGGCTCCTCACCGATCCGCGGGCGCGGCGCGGGCGCTGAGCCGGCCTCCCGCGCGAGGGGACGGATCCCCGCCCGACCCGCAGGCGCCGGTGCGATCATGCGCTGACGTGATCCCGCCCGGAGGTCCGCCCGACCCGGAGGAGCACTCGTGACGCAGGAGGTGCAGTCGACCCGGCTGCGGTCGCTCGGGAGCGAGGCGTTCTTCGGGGCGACGGTGGTCGTCGCGGCGGCGTGGTCGGGCGCTCGGGCCTTCCAGCTCTACGGAGGGTGGGGCGTGGTGCTCGCGGTGGCCGCGGTGATCGTCGCGGGGCTCGGCTTCGGGCTCCGACGGCGCGTCGAGGAGCGGTGGTCCCGGCCGAGCCTCGAGAGGCTGCGGGCCGAGCATCCGGACGGCGGTGTCACCGCGGTGCTGAACACTCCGGAGACGCTGGCCTCACTGCGGACACTCGCGGTCGCCGGAGCCGCGGTCGACCTCCCGGCGTTGCGCGCGGCGAAGCCGGACCCCGTGCTGCTGACCGTCGTCACCGCGAGGGCGCTCTCGCTGTTCCGCGCCGACGCGGACCTCTCGCCGATCGCGTTCCTGCCCCTCACCGCCGGCGACGCCCCCGAGTCGGTGACGGGCTACCACCACGGTCACGCACTCGCGGCTCCCGTTCTCACGGTCCGGCAGCAGGGGACGCAGGAGCGGCTCGCCCTCTTCCCCGCCGACGGCGCGCGGACGATCACCGGTGTCCTCGGCCGCTGAGCGAGGCCCGCTGCGCATCGCCGGGAGTCTCCGCCCCGCGGCGGATCCGGCAGCGTCGCGCCGCGCGTAGCGTCGGGCGATGGACATGTCACTGCTCGGCACCAGCGTGATCGCCGCCCTGTGCGGGGCCGCGTATCTCGGAATCGCGATCCTCGCGGTCGCGCAGGTCCTCCGCTGCGGCCTCGATCCCCTGCGGAAGGGCCTGTGGACGATCGCCGTCGTAGTGGCGCCCTTCCTGGGGTCGATGGCGTGGTTCCTCGTCGGGCGGCCCGGAGCGCGAGCCTGAGACGCGGCTCTACATCGGTCCTGGGCCCGTGACCAGGATCGGGACAACGGACCCGGTATCCCGCCTGTGGAGGGAAGGACCACCGGCGAGCGCGGGCTCGCACATCACTGTCCGCGCGATTCCTGAGCCGAGCGACCAGCCCGCGCCGCCACCACGATCGTGACCAGGAGGCTCACGCACACGCGGAACAGATCGGAGCGGGGTCGTCTGCGCGCGGTCATCGCCGTCCTCCCTGTCAGAGGCCCGGAGTGCGCCCGACCCGTATCGGCGCCGTTCCGCCCTGCAGTGTGCCGTGCACCACCGCGCGATTCGTTGCAACCAACAACAAATACCCCGAGCACCCGGCAGAATGGACCAATGACCTCACGGAGCAACTGGGCGGGCACCTACGAGTACCGCGCCGCCGCCATCATCGAGCCGGAGTCCGTCGAGGAGGTGCAGCGCCTCGTCCGCGAGAACGAGCGCGTCCGCGCCCTCGGCAGCCGCCACTCCTTCAACTCCCTGCCCGACACCCCCGGCGCACTGCTGCACCTGGGGCGCCTGGCCTCCGACCCCGTGATCGACGCCGAGGCGAGCACCGTCACCGTCGGCGGCGCCACCCGATACGGCGTCGTCGCCGCGCACCTGCACAGCAACGGCTGGGCGCTGCACAACATGGGCTCGCTCCCGCACATCTCGGTCGCCGGCGCCATCGCGACCGGCACGCACGGCTCGGGCGACCGCAACGCGAACCTCTCCTCCGCCGTCTCGGCCCTCGAGCTCGTCACCGCCGACGGCTCGCTGCGCACGATCCGCCGCGGGGAGCCGGGCTTCGAGGGCGTCGTCGTCGGCCTCGGCGCCTTCGGCATCGTCACCCGCGTGACCCTCGACATCCAGCCGACCTTCGACGTCCGCCAGGACGCGTTCGTCGACCTGCCCTGGGAGCGCGTGCTCGACGACTTCGACGCGATCACCTCCTCCGCCTACAGCGTCAGCCTCATGACGCACTGGTCCTCGCCGACAGTGGAGCAGCTGTGGCTGAAGACCAAGGTGGCGGCGGGATCCGTCGCCGACGTCGACGCGACGCACCTGGGCGCGGTCGCCGCCTCCGCGAGCCTCTTCGCCGTCTCGGAGGGCGTCGACTCCAACCTGAACCCGTTCGGCGGCTCCGTCGGACCGTGGTCCGAGCGCCTGCCGCACTTCCGCCTCGACCGCGAGCCGAGCGCCGGCGACGAGATCCAGAGCGAGTACATGGTGCCGCGCGCGAACGTCCGCGAGGCGATCGTGGCGCTGCGCGCGATCGGCGAGCGGATCGACGACGTCCTGCTCATCACGGAGCTGCGCACCATGGCGGGCGACGACCAGTGGCTCTCCCCCGCCGGAGGCCGCGACAGCGTCGGCGTGCACTTCACCTTCAAGAAGGACCGCGCCGGCGTCGACGCCGTGCTCCCCGCCGTCGAGGGCGCGCTGCTGCCGCTCGGGGCCCGACCGCACTGGGGCAAGCACTTCCTCGCCGGAGCCGACGAGATCGCGCCGCTCTACCCGCACCTCGACGAGTGGCGCACCCTCCGCTCCGAGTGGGACCCCTCGGGCCGCTTCGCGAGCGACTTCCTCCGCGACCGCCTGCTCGGCTGAGCAGCACCCGCCCCGCGGGACCGGACAGGTTCCGCGGGACGGGGCTCACGGGACACGGCTCACGGGACGCGGCTCCCGGCGCGCGGCTCACGCAACGCGGCTCACGGCACGTGGATCACGGGACGCGGATCACGGGACGCGGCTCACGGGACACGGCTCCCGGCACGCGGCTCACGCAACGCGACTCACGGCACGTGGATCACGGGACGCGGCTCACAGGACGCGGCCCACGGCACGCGGCTCACGGCACGCGGCTCGCGCAGACGCGGCTCAGAACAGGCGGGCCGCATCGGCGGGCTCGACCAGGTCGCGCACCAGCGCCGGGATCCGCTTCCGGAACGGGAAGAACCCCCGCGACGCCGACGGCCACGCCGCACCGTCCCAGCGGCGGCGCACGGTGACGAGCGCGATCCCCTCGTCGGCGAGAGCCGAGCGGAGCGCCTCCACCCGCTCTCCGACGGGACCGACCGGCGCGTACGGAACGACCACGGTGTCGATCCGCTCGGAGACCGCCCAGTCGACGACCGACCCGGGACGCGCGTCCGCGAGCACCCGCGCCGACCGGCCGCTCGAGTCGGAGGTGCGCTCGGCGGCGTCGGCGAGCGCCGCAGCGGTGAAGGAGGCGACGGCGTCCGAGACCCCGGAGGGCGAGCGCCCGCCCGCGTCCCCGGCGACAGCGCACGCCACGAGGCGCTCAGCCAGACCCGGCTGCTCGGCGAGCAGGCTCTCCGCCTCGAGGTCCTCCTCGTGCAGCAGGAGGCCGGGGCGGGCGCCGAGGGTCCCGACGACGTCGTCACGCTCGAGCGGCGCCCGCGGCGGGAAGGGCTCCTCGGTGAGCGCGGGGGCCGTGGTGGCGAGTCCGCTCGGCGAGAAGCGCCCCTCCGTGTACCGGGCGATGTTGGAGGCGGAGGCCAGGTAGGTCTTGCCCGGCGTCTGCAGTCCGGCGACCCACCGCCAGGACAGGGTGTTGGACGCGGCGTCGCCGTCGAGCAGGTGCTGGTAGAAGAAGTCGGCGCCGAGCTGCCAGGGCAGTCCGAGGGTGAAGATCCAGATGCTCGCGAACCACATGCGGGTGTGGTTGTGGAGGTATCCGGTCTGGACGAGCTCGCTCACCCACGCGTCCATCGCGTCGATGCCGCTGCGTCCGCCGATCGCGTCGAGGTACCCGGGCGGAGGATCGCCCGCGGAGGACTCCGCGACCTCGCGGCGGTAGCGGCGCCAGACGTCCGGGTTCTGCTCGAGCCAGCCCTTCCAGTAGGTGCGCCAGAACACCTCCTGGACGAACTTCTCCGCGGCGGTCAGCCGGTGCCGCGCGAGGACCGCGGCGACGACCTCCCGCTCGGTGACGAGGCGGTGGCGGAGGTAGGGCGAGAGTCCGGAGACGTTGTCCCGGGACGGCCCGAGGTCGTGGTTGCGGTCGCGGGCGTAGGCGGAGCCGGCGCGGGTGACGAAGTCGTCGAGCGCCTCGAGACCGGCGGCTCTGGTCGGGATGAACATCGCCCCATCATCGGCGTCGGCCCGGTGAGAACACCGGCAGCGGGCTCGCGACTGCGCTCCGGGGACGGAGGCGCCCGCCGCGCGCTCGTCAACGGGGTGACCAGCCCCTCCGACCCGACGTAGCGTCGGGGGACGAGAGGGAGGCCGCCATGCCCCGCGAGGAACAGATCCCGTCCACCATCGAGCGCTCCGACGAGCACGCGCAGAAGCTCTGGTCGGCCGCGCACGACTCCGCCGTCGACAGCTACGGCGACGGCGAGCGAGCCCACCGCACCGCCTTCGCCGCACTGAAGCACGAGTACGAGAAGGTCGGCGACCACTGGGAGCGCAAGGCCGAGAGCGGCCCCTCCGACTCCCGCGCCGAGGGTCACGGCCGCTCCCCCGGGGGCGAGACGGCCGGCGGAGTGGACGCGAACGCCACGAAGGCGCACCTGATGGACCTCGCGAAGCGCCTGGACGTCTCCGGCCGCTCGCGCATGACGAAGGCCGAGCTCGTCGAGGCCCTGCAGCGCGAGAGCACCCGGCGCACGCGCGACGCGCGCTGACCTGCCCCTCCTCCCTCCTGCCCCTCCTCC
>NZ_PSWL01000046.1:3446-4747 GCF_002932755.1 Rathayibacter sp. AY1B6 | reverse complement strand
AAAACCCGAGGCTCAACCTCGGGCCTGCAGTGGGTACGGGCAGACTAGAGTGCGGTAGGGGAGAATGGAATTCCTGGTGTAGCGGTGGAATGCGCAGATATCAGGAGGAACACCGATGGCGAAGGCAGTTCTCTGGGCCGTTACTGACGCTGAGGAGCGAAAGCGTGGGGAGCGAACAGGATTAGATACCCTGGTAGTCCACGCCGTAAACGTTGGGAACTAGATGTGGGGACCTTTCCACGGTCTCCGTGTCGCAGCTAACGCATTAAGTTCCCCGCCTGGGGAGTACGGCCGCAAGGCTAAAACTCAAAGGAATTGACGGGGGCCCGCACAAGCGGCGGAGCATGCGGATTAATTCGATGCAACGCGAAGAACCTTACCAAGGCTTGACATATACCGGAAACTTCCAGAAATGGTTGCCCCGCAAGGTCGGTATACAGGTGGTGCATGGTTGTCGTCAGCTCGTGTCGTGAGATGTTGGGTTAAGTCCCGCAACGAGCGCAACCCTCGTTCTATGTTGCCAGCACGTCATGGTGGGAACTCATAGGAGACTGCCGGGGTCAACTCGGAGGAAGGTGGGGATGACGTCAAATCATCATGCCCCTTATGTCTTGGGCTTCACGCATGCTACAATGGCCGGTACAAAGGGCTGCGATACCGTAAGGTGGAGCGAATCCCAAAAAGCCGGTCTCAGTTCGGATTGAGGTCTGCAACTCGACCTCATGAAGTCGGAGTCGCTAGTAATCGCAGATCAGCAACGCTGCGGTGAATACGTTCCCGGGCCTTGTACACACCGCCCGTCAAGTCATGAAAGTCGGTAACACCCGAAGCCAGTGGCCTAACCGCAAGGAGGGAGCTGTCGAAGGTGGGATCGGTGATTAGGACTAAGTCGTAACAAGGTAGCCGTACCGGAAGGTGCGGCTGGATCACCTCCTTTCTAAGGAGCATCTGGACACCGCAGGGTGTTCCAGGCGCCAGATCAAAGCGAATGTCTTTGCTGGTAGCTCATGGGTGGAACATTGAACTAGGTGCTCGGTGAGATCGTCTCGCGTCAGTACAGCCTTCGGGTTGGGAACGCGTCGGGGCGGTGGAGTCGGGTACATGCACGCTGTTGGGTCCTGAGGGACCGGGCCGGCTGCCTTCGGGTGGCGGGGTCGACTCTCCGGATCCTTTTCTCACGCCTGGGTGTGTGGGAGAGGGATACCGCCCGTATTTTGAGAACTACACAGTGGACGCGAGCATCTTAGATTCACGGCTTCGGTCGTGGATCGACAAGATTCGCATGGCGCGGCTTTCGGGCT
>NZ_PSWL01000046.1:1458-3351 GCF_002932755.1 Rathayibacter sp. AY1B6 | reverse complement strand
CTCGTGGTCATGCAAATCATTGGATCTGCAACTTTTCGAGTTGTAGTTTCTTAACTCATGTGATTAGCAAGTTCATAAGAGCAAACGGTGAATGCCTTGGCATCTGGAGCCGAAGAAGGACGTCGTAATCTGCGATAAGCCTCGGGGAGCTGATAAACGAGCTGTGATCCGAGGATTTCCGAATGGGGAAACCCCGCCAGGCCCCTTGTGGTGACCTGGTGACTCCCGCCTGAATATATAGGGCGGGTAGAGGGAACGTGGGGAAGTGAAACATCTCAGTACCCACAGGAAGAGAAAACAACAGTGATTCCGTCAGTAGTGGCGAGCGAACGCGGAAGAGGCTAAACCGAGTCATGTGTGATACCCGGCAGGGGTTGCATGGCCGGGGTTGTGGGACTTTTCGTTCCGGTCTGCCGGCCGGTGAACGTTACAGCGCATCATAGACGAACAGGTTTGAACGCCTGGCCAGAGCGGGTGCGAGCCCCGTAGTCGAAATGGTGTTATGGCGTGAAGAGTATCCCAAGTAGCACGGGGCCCGAGAAATCCCGTGTGAATCTGTCAGGACCACCTGATAAGCCTAAATACTCCCAGATGACCGATAGCGGACAAGTACCGTGAGGGAAAGGTGAAAAGTACCCCGGGAGGGGAGTGAAATAGTACCTGAAACCGTTTGCTTACAAACCGTCGGAGCCTCCTTGTAGGGGTGACGGCGTGCCTTTTGAAGAATGAGCCTGCGAGTTAGTGCTCTGTGGCGAGGTTAACCCGTGTGGGGCAGCCGTAGCGAAAGCGAGTCCGAATAGGGCGATTCAGTCGCAGGGTCTAGACCCGAAGCGAAGTGATCTATCCATGGCCAGGTTGAAGCGACGGTAAGACGTCGTGGAGGACCGAACCCACTTCAGTTGAAAATGGAGGGGATGAGCTGTGGATAGGGGTGAAAGGCCAATCAAACTTCGTGATAGCTGGTTCTCTCCGAAATGCATTTAGGTGCAGCGTTGCGTGTTTCTTGCCGGAGGTAGAGCTACTGGATGGCCGATGGGGCCCAAAAGCTTACTGACGTCAGCCAAACTCCGAATGCCGGTAAGTGAGAGCGCAGCAGTGAGACTGTGGGGGATAAGCTTCATAGTCGAGAGGGAAACAACCCAGACCACCAACTAAGGTCCCTAAGCGCGTGCTAAGTGGGAAAGGATGTGGAGTTGCACAGACAACCAGGAGGTTGGCTTAGAAGCAGCCACCCTTGAAAGAGTGCGTAATAGCTCACTGGTCAAGTGATTCCGCGCCGACAATGTAACGGGGCTCAAGCACGCCACCGAAGTTGTGGCATTGACATTAGTGGTAGGCCTTCGTGGTCCAGCCGTGTTGATGGGTAGGAGAGCGTCGTGTGGCGAGTGAAGCGGCGGTGTGAACCAGCCGTGGATGCCACACGAGTGAGAATGCAGGCATGAGTAGCGAAAGACGGGTGAGAAACCCGTCCTCCGGAAGACCAAGGGTTCCAGGGTCAAGCTAATCTTCCCTGGGTAAGTCGGGACCTAAGGCGAGGCCGACAGGCGTAGTCGATGGACAACGGGTTGATATTCCCGTACCGGCGAAGAACCGCCCAAGACAATCCAGTAGTGCTAAGTATCTGAATCCCTTTGATGGATCCCTTCGGGGTGAAGCGTTGGGCCTAGCGTACGACCCCGTGCTGGTGCGTTTAGCGTATTAACAGGTGTGACGCAGGAAGGTAGCCGAGCCGGGCGATGGTTGTCCCGGTCTAAGGATGTAGGGCGAACGATAGGCAAATCCGTCGTTCACACAGCCTGAGATCTGATGGGTAGACGCAAGTCGAAATCGGTGATCCTATGCTGCCAAGAAAAGCATCGACGCGAGGTTCTAGCTGCCCGTACCCCAAACCAA
>NZ_PSWL01000046.1:0-1361 GCF_002932755.1 Rathayibacter sp. AY1B6 | reverse complement strand
GACTCAGGTGGTCAGGTAGAGAATACTAAGGAGATCGAGAGAATCGTGGTTAAGGAACTCGGCAAAATGCCCCCGTAACTTCGGGAGAAGGGGGGCCTGAGGCGTGAACGGACTTGCTCCGGGAGCGTTCGATGGCCGCAGAGACCAGTGGGAAGCGACTGTTTACTAAAAACACAGGTCCGTGCTAAGTCGCAAGACGATGTATACGGACTGACGCCTGCCCGGTGCTGGAAGGTTAAGAGGAACGGTTAGCCGCAAGGCGAAGCTGAGAATTTAAGCCCCAGTAAACGGCGGTGGTAACTATAACCATCCTAAGGTAGCGAAATTCCTTGTCGGGTAAGTTCCGACCTGCACGAATGGCGTAACGACTTCCCAGCTGTCTCAACCGCGAACTCGGCGAAATTGCATTACGAGTAAAGATGCTCGTTACGCGCAGCAGGACGGAAAGACCCCGTGACCTTTACTATAGTTTGGTATTGGTGTTCGGTGTGGCTTGTGTAGGATAGGTGGGAGACTGTGAAGCGGGCACGCTAGTGTTCGTGGAGTCATTGTTGAAATACCACTCTGGTCACTCTGGATATCTAACTTCGGACCCTAATCGGGTTCAGGGACAGTGCCTGATGGGTAGTTTAACTGGGGCGGTTGCCTCCTAAAGAGTAACGGAGGCGCCCAAAGGTTCCCTCAACCTGGTTGGCAATCAGGTGGCGAGTGTAAGTGCACAAGGGAGCTTGACTGTGAGACTGACAAGTCGAGCAGGGACGAAAGTCGGGACTAGTGATCCGGCAGTGGCTTGTGGAAGCGCTGTCGCTCAACGGATAAAAGGTACCTCGGGGATAACAGGCTGATCTTGCCCAAGAGTCCATATCGACGGCATGGTTTGGCACCTCGATGTCGGCTCGTCGCATCCTGGGGCTGGAGTAGGTCCCAAGGGTTGGGCTGTTCGCCCATTAAAGCGGTACGCGAGCTGGGTTTAGAACGTCGTGAGACAGTTCGGTCCCTATCCGCTGCGCGCGCAGGAAATTTGAGAAGATCTATCCCTAGTACGAGAGGACCGGGATGGACGAACCTCTGGTGTGTCAGTTGTTCCGCCAGGAGCACCGCTGATTAGCTACGTTCGGAACGGATAACCGCTGAAAGCATCTAAGCGGGAAGCCGGCTTCGAGATGAGATTTCCATCCCTTCGGGGGAGAGGCTCCCAGCCAGACGACTGGGTTGATAGGCCGGATGTGGAAGACAGGACTAAAGACTGTCGGAGCTGACCGGTACTAATAAGCCGATAACTTGATAATCACTACACTCATACCGTTGTAAAGGCTGGTAGGAGTGGTCAGAGATTGCTTGCGTCCACTTTGTGGTTCCCA
>NZ_PSWL01000045.1:0-6884 GCF_002932755.1 Rathayibacter sp. AY1B6 | reverse complement strand
CAGGGAGGTGGTGGTCATCCGCTCACTCTGGCGTATGCCCGCTCACCGAGGGAACCCCGACCCGTCGAGAGAACCCGCTACACCGGGTTCCCTCGACGGTCCAGGGTTCCCTCGGTGAGCGGGCATACGCCAGAGTGAGCGGATGACCACCACCTCCCTGGAGGCGCCGACTCGGCGTCTCGGCCTCATCGCGCTCATCGCGACCCTCGGCGGCCTCCTCTTCGGCTACGACACCGGCGTCATCAACGGCGCCCTCGAGCCGATGTCGGCCGAGCTGGGCCTCACCGCGCTGACCGAGGGAGTCGTCACCAGCTCGCTCCTCTTCGCCGCCGCGATCGGCGCGATCTCGGGCGGACGCCTCGCCGACGCCCTCGGGAGGCGGACCACGATCCGCCTGCTCGCGGTGCTCTTCCTCGTCGGCGCCCTGGTCTGCGTGGTGGCGCCGGGCTTCGGCGTGATGGTCCTCGGACGGGCAGTCCTCGGCCTGGCCGTCGGCGGCGCCTCGGTGGTCGTGCCGATCTACCTGTCCGAGATCTCCCCCTCCGAGATCCGCGGCTCCCTCGCGGGCCGCAACGAGCTGATGATCGTGATCGGCCAGCTCGCCGCCTTCGTGGCCAACGCCGTCATCGGCACCGTCTGGGGCGAGCTGCCCGGAGTCTGGCGGATCATGCTCGCCGTCGCCGCGCTCCCCGCCGCCGCGCTCCTGCTCGGCATGACCCGGGTCCCGGAGTCGCCGCGCTGGCTGATCGCGCACGGTCGCCGCGACGAGGCGCTCGGCGTGCTCACCACCATCCGCACGCCCGACCGGGCCCACGCCGAGGCGGAGACCATCGCCCGCTCGATCGGCGCGAAGGACGGCCCGAGGATCCCCCTGCTGCAGGCGCTGCGCGAGCGCTGGGCGGTGCGCATCCTCCTGGTGGGGATCGGGATCGGAGTCGCCCAGCAGCTCACCGGCATCAACTCGATCATGTACTACGGCCAGTCGGTGCTGAAGGAGGCGGGCTTCGATCACGACGGCGCACTCGTCGCCAACATCGCGCCCGGGGCGATCGCCGTGATCGGCGGCCTGATCGGGCTGCGGCTCATGCAGACGATGAACCGCCGCACGACCCTCCTGCTCGGCTACTCCCTGACCACTGCGATGCACTTCCTGATCGGCATCGCCTCCGTCGCGCTCCCCGTGGGCAACCCGGCGCGGCCGTACGTCATATTGGTGCTGGTCGTCGCGTTCGTGGGCAGCATGCAGACCTTCCTCAACATCGTCACCTGGGTGATGCTGTCCGAGATCTTCCCGCTGCGGATCCGCGGCGTCGGCGTCGGCATCGCGATCTTCTGCCACTGGATCACGAACGCCGTGCTCGGCCTGTTCTTCCCGACCCTCGTCTCCGGGGTCGGCATCACCGGCACGTTCTTCCTGTTCGGCGCCGTCGGCCTGCTCGCGCTCGCCTTCATCTGGAAGCGCGTGCCCGAGACCCGCGGCCGAGCGCTCGAGGAGGTCGAGGCGGGCGTCCTCTCCGGCGAGCTCCTGCGCCGCTGACGCCCGCCCTCCCCTCCGCGAGATGCCACTTGTGGCGCCCGTCCGCGGCGTGTCGCCCTCACAAGTGGCATCTCGCGGGAGGGTGGGAGGGAGGCGGCGGCGCCTACTGGTAGGTGACGAGGTCGGGGAGGGGGCGGACCTCGGCCATGGTCTCGGCGGGAGTGAGCATCGGCGCGTCCTCGTCGTAGAAGTTCTTCCAGCCCCAGGCGATGCCCTCGGGGGCGCCCTCGTGCAGCGCGTCCCAGGTCGCCTGCTTGTCGGGCTGCGAGCCCTGGCCGTCGACGTGGATGAGGAACTCCAGCTCGGGCCGGTCTCGGCGGATGGTGTCGCGGTCCTGCAGCATCGACAGCCGGAACTGGTGCAGCACGAACATCTTCGGCGGCAGCCCTTCGCTCTGCACCAGGTCGGCCAGCCACTCCGACACGCTGTCGACCTCGGCGGCCGAGACGCGCCCGATCTGCTCCAGCGGCTTCTGGCCCGGCAGCAGGCGCCACTCCGGGTCGAGCGCGAGACCGACGTTGGGCAGCGTCAGCAGGTCCGCGTACTGCTTCGCCTGGGTGAGGAAGTCGGTCAGCCCCGACTGCAGGTCGAGCACCACGTACATCCCGGCCGCCTGCGCCGCGTCGATGTAGGGGCGGATGTCGGCGGCGTCGAGCTCGTTGGAGTAGTCGCCGTCCTTGCCGGGGTCGCCCGCCGCGACCGTGGTGATGATCTCGAGACTCGGCACGACCTGCTTGTCGGTGAGCGTCCGGTACGGCTCGGCCACCGCCTCCGCGCGCGCGATCGTGGGCTCGAGTCCCTGCTCTCCCAGCACGCCGAGGACGGGTGCACCCGGAGTGCCGTAGATCGCGACGAAGAGGTGCCCGCCGAACATCCGCTGGCCGCCGCCCGGCAGCTGCCAGCCGCTCGCGGCCGCGCGCAAAGCCCACTCGGGCTCGGGCTGAGCGGCGAGCACGGGGCCGAGCAGCAGCGTGCAGGAGGCGTCGGCCCCGGCGATCGCGGTCACAGCGGCACCCGAGGCGAGCAGGTCGTCGCCGTCGACCACGGTGACGGGCACGCCGGCCGCGCGGGCGGTCGCCAGTGCGGCGACGTCGGCGTCCTGCGCGCGGGCCAGACCGTGCAGGCCGGTCAGCGCGTCGGCCCGGGGCGGGAGGGCGCCGAAGGGGGCGTCGGAGGCGGTGGACGGCGCGGCGGCGGCGAGGTCGGCGAGCGCCAGGTCGGCCACGGTCACGCCGGACGCCGCGCTGAGGGCGGCAGCGTCGGAGGCGGAGGCGACGACATCGACGCCGGCGGGCGCAGTGACGTCGCCGATCGCGAGCACCCGGGTCACGCCGAGGCGGGCGAACTCGGCGGCGAGGGCGTCGGTGGTCGGAGCGGAGGAGGACGCGGTCGCGGATCCGGACGGGCCCGCCGAGTCGGACGGCGTCGCGGAGGCGGACGGCGTCCCGGAGGCCGTGGATCCCGCGGCCGCGGCGTCCGCGGTCGGGTCGGCCGTCGCTCCGGATCCCGCCGAGCCGACCAGCAGCGGCACGCCCCAGGCGATGCTCACCTGGGCGGCGCGCAGGCGGGACTCGGCGACGTCCTCGACCAGGACGACCAGCGGAGCCGCGGCGAACAGGGCCGCACTCGCGGCGAGCGCGTCCGGGGCGAGCGCCACCGGCCCGCTCGGAGCCGCGGTGCGGGTGCGGGGCGCCTCCTGCTGGGCGTCGTCCGGAGCGGAGGAGTCGGGCGTGCAGGCGCTGAGCAGCGGGAGCACCGCGAGACCGCCGATCACGACGCTGCGGCGCGAGAGCCCGGAGCGGGAGGGGACGGAACGGGGTGTCGAGGGCATGGCAGACCTCTCCTCTCGGAGCCCGATGGGGACTCTCTGGTGCGTGGCTGGTCCTCTCGACTATCGCAGGCCCGGCGGCTGCGAGCGCCGAGGGAGCCGTCCCGGGCGCGCCTCCGACGCCGTCCGGACATGCCGAAGGGGAGCGGCGCCGGAGCACCGCTCCCCTTCGAGAGGCTGGATCAGACCGTGCGGGGGGCCTTGGCGAGGTTGGCCTCGAGCTCCTCGCGGTTCTGCCGCACCACGTAGGCGGGGCGGTCGCGCTCGACGCGCCACGACTCGCTCAGCGGGGTGACCGCGACGGTGTCGAAGCCGATCCGGTCGTAGAGGTCGGTCACGAAGTGGATCGCCTCCGGGTAGTCGCTCGACGTCGCGAGGGCGCGGCGGTCGGGCGTTCCGGCCGGGGTGCCGTCCGTGGTGATGTCGGCCGCCATGATGTGGTTGAACGCCTTGACGACCTTCGACTCCGGGAGGTGCTGCTGCAGCATCTCGCTGGTCGTGGTCTCGCCCTTGTCGAGCGCCTCGATGCGGCCGTCGCGCTCGAAGTAGTAGTTGTTCGTGTCGAGGACGATCTTGCCGGCGAGCGGGGCGACCGGCACCTCCTCGAGGTTCTTCAGCGGCACCGTCACCACGGCGATCTCCGCGGCCTCGGCCGCTTCCTGTGCCGTGGCGGCGCGGGCCTTCGGGCCGAGCTCCGCGATGAGGTCGGCGAGGGTCTCGGGGCCGCGCGAGTTCGCGATGACCACCTCGTCCCCGAGGGCGATGACCGCCCGTGCGACCTGGCTGCCGATGTTGCCTGCTCCGATGATTCCGTACGTCGTCATGCTGAGGAGAACGCGGAGGGCGCCCCGGCATTCCGTCCTGCGGCGTTCTCCCACGCCGCACCCAGGTCGGCCCGTCCCTCCAGTAGCCTCGATCCTCGGGCGCCGCTGCCCGAGAAGGAGTCCGTGATGCCGCAGTTCGACCTCCCGCTCGACCTCCTCGAGCAGTACGCCCCCGAGATCCCCGAGCCCGCCGGGTTCGCCGAGTTCTGGCGCGACACGATCGCCGAGGCGCGCGCGGCCGCGACGGAGCCGCTGTTCGAGCCGGTCGACGCCGGATTCGGGCTGCTCGACACCGTCGACGTCACCTACTCCGGCTTCGGCGGCCACCCGATCCGCGCGTGGCTGATCCTCCCCCGCGGCGTCGAGGGCCCCCTCCCCGGGCTCGTGACCTTCATCGGCTACGGAGGCGGCCGCGGCCAGCTCGCGGAGTGGACCGCGATGTCGGCTGCCGGCTACGCGCACCTGGTCATGGACACCCGCGGTCAGGGGTCCGGGCACCGCTCGGGAGCGACGCCCGACCCGGTCGGCAGCGGGCCGCACGTCTCCGGCTTCATGACGCAGGGCATCGAGTCGCCCGCCGAGCACTTCTACCGCCGCGTCTTCACCGACGCCGTCCGCGCGCTCGACGTGCTGCGCGCGCACCCCGCGGTCGACGCCTCCCGCGTGGCCGTCTCGGGCGGCAGCCAGGGAGGCGGGATCGCCCTGGCCGTCACCGGGATCCTGGGCCTGCTCGGCGAATCGGAGTCTGCGCGCGCCGCGATCGTCGACGTGCCGTTCCTCTCCCACATCCCGCACGCCGTGCGGCTGGTCGACACGATGCCGTACGGCGAGATCGTGCAGTACCTGCACACCCACCGCGGCGCCGAGGCGCGCGTGTTCGACACCCTCTCGTACTTCGACGGCACCTCCTTCGCCCCCTACGCGCAGTCCCCCGCCCTGTTCTCGGTGGCGCTCCGCGACGACATCTGCCCGCCGTCCACCGTCTACGCCTCCTACAACCGCTACGCCGGACCCCGCGAGATCCGCGTCTACCCCTTCAACGGCCACGAGGGCGGCGAGGCGTTCCAGATCGGCGAGCACGTGCGCTTCCTGGGGCGCGAGCTGGCGTAGGAGGAGGAGCCGGCCGGTCGGCGGACGGGGGCGGTGCGAGGGGGCGGAGGAGTCGTTCCACGGGAACCGGCCTGCGTCGACGTCGTTCCGGGCGGCTCCCACTCCGAAGACGTCCGACACCTCCCGATGACCCGGATCGGCGGCGTCGCCGGATCGAGGGCGTACCCGAAACAACGCCGTCGCCGTCCCCTGGTCACGGCCGCGACCCGGATCAGACCGCCGGGCGCCTCCGGCCCGCCGGGCGCCTCGACGGGCGTCGCTTTGTGACGCCGTGCGTCGCGCTCGGTACCCGTTCGCGGCTCCGCTGGGCACTATCGACTCCATGACCCGCCAGATCCGCTTCAACGCCTTCGACATGAACTGCGTCGCCCACCAGTCCTCGGGCATGTGGCGCCACCCCCAGGACCAGTCCTGGCGGTACAAGGACCTCTCGTACTGGACCGACCTGGCCAAGCTGCTCGAGCGCGGCACGTTCGACGGGATCTTCATCGCCGACGTGCTCGGCACCTACGACGTCTACGGCGGCTCGAACGAGGCGGCGATCCGCCACGGCGCGCAGGTCCCCGTCAACGACCCGATCCTCCTCGTCTCGGCGATGGCCGCCGCGACCGAGCACCTCGGCTTCGGCATCACCGCGGGCACCGCCTACGAGCACCCCTATCCGTTCGCGCGGGGGATGTCGACGCTCGACCACCTGACGAAGGGCCGCGTGGGCTGGAACGTCGTCACCGGCTACCTCCCCAGCGCCGCACGCAACATGGGCCACGAGGACCAGCTCGAGCACGACGACCGCTACGACGTCGCCGACGAGTACCTCGAGGTGCTCTACAAGCTGTGGGAGGGGTCGTGGGAGGACGACGCGGTCGTCCGCGACCGCGAGTCCGGCGTCTTCACCGACCCGGCGAAGGTGCACGAGATCGGGCACCGCGGCAAGAACTTCACCGTCCCCGGCATCCACCTCGCGGAGCCGTCGGTGCAGCGCACACCCGTCATCTACCAGGCGGGAGCGTCGCCGCGCGGCATCCGCTTCGCGGCGGGCAACGCGGAGGCGATCTTCGTCGCGTCCTCGACGAAGGCGGGCCTGAAGGCGACCGTCTCGCGCATCCGCGACGCTCTCGAGGCGGCCGGTCGCGACCGCTACTCCGCGAAGATCTACACCCTGCTGACGATCATCACCGCCGAGACCAGCGAGGCCGCGCACGAGAAGCACCGCGACTACCTCTCCTACGGGAGCGAGGAGGGGGCGCTGGTCTTCATGTCGGGCTGGATGGGCATCGACCTGTCGCAGTACGACCTCGACGAGCCGATCGGCAACGTGAAGAGCAACGCGATCCAGTCGGCCGTCGCCAACTTCCAGGAGGCGAACGAGGACGGCTCGGAGTGGAAGGTCCGCGACATCGCCAGGCTCAGCGTGATCGGCGGGCTCGGCCCCTTCGTCGTCGGCTCGCCCACGGAGGTGGCCGACCACCTGCAGGAGTGGGTCGAGGAGACCGACGTGGACGGCTTCAACCTCGCCTACGCGATCACGCCCGGCACCTTCGAGGACGTGGTGGAGTTCATCGTTCCGGAGCTGCGCCGCCGCGGC
>NZ_PSWL01000044.1:0-8492 GCF_002932755.1 Rathayibacter sp. AY1B6 | reverse complement strand
GGGCCGGGGGGACGCGCGGGGCCGGCGGGACCGGGACGGAGCCGTGCTGCTCGTCGGAGCCGGGGCCGGGACGGGTGCTGTCGTCGCTCATGGCGCGAGTCTAGCCAGCACCCCGGCGGCGGCGGAGGGGTTCCGTCCGCTCACGCGGGCAGGTAGCCGTCGTCGCGCAGGTCGCCGACGAAGGCCGTCCAGGCGAGGTAGGCGACCACCGCCAGGACGATCGCGAGGTAGCCCAGCACGAAGCCGGCGACCGCGAGACCGCGGCCGCGCTGTCCGGAGCGTCCGGCCTGGGCGAAGCCGATGTGGCCGAGGACGATGGCGGCGGGCGCCAGGCCCAGCAGTCCGCACACCAGAGCCGCGACCGCGAGCGGATTCAACGGCGGGCGGCGGGGCGGGAGCCCGAGATAGGGATCGGCGGCGGCCGTCGGCGGCGGGTAGGCCGCCGACGGCTCGCCGAGCGGAGGGGCGAACGGCGCGGGCGCCGGTCCGGTCTGCGGTCCGGGCGCGGTGTCGTCGGTCACGGTGTCCTCCTGGTGGTGCGGGCGCCCCCGAGCCTCGGAGGCGTGTCGATCAGTACCCGGTCGAGGGCATGGTCGCCGCGATCGAGAAGAGCGCGACGAACGAGATGATGGTGATGATGATCGCGACGAAGCCGATGATGACGGCGGCGAGGGCGAGGCCGCGGCCCTTCTCCCCCGTGCGCTTGATCTGCGACAGGGCGATGAAGCCCAGCACGATGCCCACGATGGAGACGAAGAACGAGGCGATGAAGCCGATGATCGCCAGGATGTTGTAGCGGTCGGACGCGGGCGTGTACGGAGTGGTCATGGAATCCCCCAGGGTCAGGAACGTGCGGATGCGGCCAAGAGTGGCAGTGCCACGTTCCGCCTGTCAAAAAGCTGGACGCCGCTTGCGCGCCCCGGCCACCGCCCGGTAGAGACCTCAGCGGACCTGGATCTCGGTGACCGGCAGGGTCGAGTCGGCGCCGAAGCCGAGCCCCGACGGCGGATGCCCCGCCTCGATCAGCTGCGCCGCCAGCGCGGCGATCATCGCGCCGTTGTCGGTGCAGAGCGAGAGCGCCGGGATCCGCAGGGTCACTCCCGCCGCCGCGCACCGCTCCTCCGCCAGCGCGCGCACCCGGGCGTTGGCGACCACGCCGCCGCCGAGCAGGAGGCGCGGCACGCCGCGGTCGCGGCACGCGGCGAGCGCCTTGGTGAGCAGGACGTCGGCGACCGCCTCGCGGAAGCTCGCCGCGACGTCGGCCACGGGCACCTCCTCGCCCGCGTCCTGGCGCTTCTCGACCCAGCGGGCGACCGCGGTCTTCAGCCCCGAGAACGAGAAGTCGTAGCGGTGGCGCTCGAGGTCCTTCGGCAGGCTGAGCCCGCGGGGGAAGCGGATCGCCTTCGGATCCCCGTCCGCCGCCACCCGGTCGATCTGCGGTCCGCCCGGGTAGGGCAGGCCCAGGACGCGCGCCACCTTGTCGAAGGCCTCGCCGGCGGCGTCGTCGATCGTCTCGCCGAGCAGCTCGACGTCCGACACCAGATCCCGCACGTGCAGGAGCGAGGTGTGCCCGCCCGAGACCAGCAGCGCGATCGTCGGCACCTCGACGGGGCTGCCCTCGCTGCCGTCCGCGCGGAGGACGTCGGCTCCGACGTGGCCGACGAGGTGGTTCACGGCGTAGAGCGGCAGGCCGAGCGAGACCGCGAGCGCCTTCGCCGCTCCGACGCCGACCATGAGGGCGCCCGAGAGCCCCGGTCCGCTGGTGACCGCGATCGCGTCCAGGTCGCCGAGCGCGACACCGGCCTCGGCGAGCGCCGCGTGCAGGGCCGGCTCGAGTGCCTCCAGGTGCGCCCGGGCGGCCACCTCGGGCACGACGCCGCCGTAGCGGGCGTGCTCCTCCATCGAGGAGGCGATGGTGTTCGAGAGCAGCGTCGTGCCGCGGACGATGCCGATCCCCGTCTCGTCGCAGCTGGTCTCGATGCCGAGGACGAGGGGTCCGGTGCTCACGGGGTCTCCTGGGTCGGGGTCGGCGGCAGGCGCATCACGATCGCGTCCACCCCGTCGGGCTGGTAGTAGGCCGGGCGGACGCCGATCTCCTCGAAGCCCTCCGAGCGGTAGAGGGTCTGCGCGGCGGGGTTGTCGGCGCGGACCTCGAGGAAGACCTCGCGGGCGCCGCGCTCGCGGGCCGCCTCGAGGAGCGCGCGCAGCAGGCGGCGGCCGAGGCCGGTGCGGCGGACCCGGGCGACGACCGCGATCGTCTGCACGTCGCCCTCGTGCGCGCCGACGGGGCAGAGGAGCCCGGCGTACCCGACCACCTCGCCGTCCTGCTCGGCCACCAGGTACCGGGTGTGGCGGCTCCGGATCTCCTCCGCCATCATCCCGCGCGACCAGGCGTCACCGGCGAACTCGGACTCCTCGATCGCCATGACGGCGTCGAGGTCGTCCGCCTGAGCGTCGCGGAGCACGGCCTCGCTCATGCGGTCACCCGCTTGGGGCCGGCCGACAGCGTGACGTCGGGCGAGCGCAGGTAGAGGGGCTCGTCCGCGGCGCCGGGGCGGCCGGCCGCGCGCAGGCGGGCGGCCACGACTCCGAGCTCGCCGGCGGAGACCGACTCGGCCTCCAGGCGCGGGAGCTCCGGATGCGGGAGGGCCGGCGGCTTGTCCAGCCCGGGCCCGGCGAGGCGGACGGGGAGTCCCTGGTCGTCGAGCCCGCCGTACGCGCTCCAGTACAGCTCGCGTCGGCGGGCGTCGGTGACGACGAGGAAGCCCGCCGCGCGCCCGTGCCGCAGCGCGGCGAGCGCGATCGCGTCGTGGGAGACCACGGGGAGGGTGGGCACGCCGCGGCCGAGCGCGAAGGCCCGCGCAGCGGCGATCCCGACCCGGAGGCCCGTGAAGGGGCCGGGGCCCATGCCCACGGCGACCGCCTCGATGCCCGCGGGCGCGACGCCGGCCGCCTCGAGCGCCTCCTGGATCAGCCGGCCGACCACCTCGGCGTGGCGCATGGTGTCGGTCTCGGTGCGCTCCGAGCGCACGGCGCCCGCGGAGTCGACGACGGCGACGGAGGTTCCGGAGGAGGTGTCGATCGCGAGGAGCACGCGTCCAGGGTACCCGCGGGCTCAGCTCCAGCCGGTGCCGCGGAAGCGGACGGTGCGCGGCTCGATCGGCTCCTCGCCCTCCTCGGCGTCGGAGCCGGCGGTCGGCCGCTCGATGACCACGTCGAGCCAGGACTCCGCGACGCCGTCCAGCATCCCGGCGCCCCACTCCACGACGACCACCGAGCGCGCCAGGTCGAGGTCGAGGTCGTCGAGCTCGACCGGCGAGCCCACGCGGTAGGCGTCGACGTGCACGAGCGGCGGCCCGTCGTGCAGCGGCGGATGCGTGCGGGCGATCACGAAGGTGGGGCTCGTCACGGGGCCTCGGACGTCGAGCCCCTCGCCGAGCCCGCGCGTGAAGGTGGTCTTGCCCGCCCCGAGCGGCCCCGTCAGCACCAGGAGGTCGCCCGCACGCAGCACTCGGCCGAGCTCGCGGCCCAGCTCCGCCATGGCCTCCGGGTCGGCGACCTCGACGACGCGGTCCGCGAACCAGGAGCGCTCAGGCACGGCCGTCCGCCGCGCTCAGCAGCCGCCGCTGGACGCGCGGCCCGAGCCGGGTGACCAGCTCGTAGTTGATGGTGCCGCACCACCGCGCCCACTCGTCGACCGACGGGACACCGGTCGTCGGGTCGCCCCAGAGCGTCACCGGGTCGCCCGTCGCGACGCTCGCATCCCCCACGTCGACGACGAACTGGTCCATCGCGACCCGCCCGGCGATCCGGTGGCGGCGGCCGCCGATCGAGACCTCCGCGACACCGGAGGCGCTGCGCGGGATGCCGTCCGCGTAGCCGAACGGCACGAGCGCGAGGGTCGTCCCGCCCTCGGCACGCCAGGTGTAGTCGTAGCTCACGCCGGTCCCGTGGGGCACGCGGCGGACGCCGGCGACGCGGCCCTGCAGCGTCATCGCCGGGACGAGACCGAGCTGCAGCGAGGTCTCGTCCTCGAACGGCGAGAGCCCGTAGAGGGCGATGCCGCTGCGCACCATGTCGAGGCGGGCCTCCGGGAGGCGCAGCGCCGCCGCCGTCGCCGCGAGGTGCAGGACCGGCGCCTGCACCCCGTGCGCGGCCAGCACGGCCTCGGCGCGGCGGAGGAGCGCGAGCTGGGCGAGGTCGTCCTCGCGCGAGGTGTTGGACAGGTGCGAGAAGAGCCCGGTGAGGTGGACGGTGCCGCGCGCGCCGTGGCGGGCGAGCGCCTCCGCCAGGCGCGGCCACTCCTCCTCCGCGGCGCCGTTGCGGCTGAGGCCCGTGTCGACCTTGAGCTGGACGGCGGCGCGCACGCCGCGGTCCTCCGCCGACTGCGCGAGCGTGTCGAGCTGGTCGACGGAGGAGACGGCGACGTCGATCGAGTGCTCGAGCGCCGCATCGAAGTCCTCGCCGGGGTCGTGCAGCCAGCAGAGGATCGGAGCGACGACGCCGGCCTCGCGCAGGGCCACGGCCTCCCGCAGCTCCGCGGTGCCGAGGGCGTCCGCGCCGCCGTCGAGCGCCGCCTGCGCCGCGGCCAGAGCGCCGTGACCGTAGCCGTTGGCCTTCACGACGGCCATGAGCCGGCGGGCGCCGGTGAGCTCGCGCAGGCGCGCGGCGTTCGCCGCCATCGCGTCGACGTCGATCACCGCCTCGCGGTACGACGCGGGAGCGCTCACGATTCGGCCACCACGAACGCGCAGGCCACGCCGGCGTCGTGCGTCATCGAGAGGTGCACGCGCGTGATCCCCCGCGCCTCCGCGGCCGCCCGAGCCGGGCCGTGCAGCGCGAAGGACGGATTCCCGTGCTCGTCCCGCTCGACGACCATGTCGTGCCAGCGGGCGCCCACGGAATCGCCGAGCGCCTTGATCAGCGCCTCCTTGGCGGCGAAGCGGCCCGCCAGCGAGGCGACGGGCAGCGAGCGTTCGCTCTCGGCGAACAGCCGGTCGCGGAGCCGGGGAGTGCGCGTCAGCGAGCGCTCGAAGCGCGCGAGGTCCACCACGTCCACCCCGATCCCCACGATCACGGCTCGATCACTCGACCGTGACCGACTTGGCGAGATTGCGCGGCTGGTCGACGTCGAGGCCCTTGGCGGCGGCGAGCTCCATCGCGAACATCTGCAGCGGGGTGACGGCGAGCAGCGGCTCGAACAGCGGGTCGGCGAGCGGGATCGGCACGACCTCGTCGGCGATCTGGATCGCGGCCGTGTCGCCCTGCTCCGCGATCGCGATGACGCGGGCGCCGCGGGCCTTGATCTCCTGGATGTTCGAGATCACCTTGCGCTGCAGCTCGTACGACTCGCTCGGGCTCGGCACGATCACGAAGACGACCTGGCCCGGCTCGATCAGCGCGATCGGGCCGTGCTTGAGCTCGCCCGCCGCGAAGCCCTCGGCGTGGATGTAGGCGAGCTCCTTGAGCTTCAGCGCGCCCTCGAGCGCCACCGGGTAGCCGACGTGGCGGCCGAGGAACAGCACCGCACGGGTGTCGGCCATCCAACCGGCCAGCTGGGCGATGTCGTCGGAGGCGTCGAGCACGCGGGAGAGCTTCTCCGGGATCGCGGCGAGCTGGGCCGCCTGAGAGGCGACGAGCTCGGTGGAGGCGGCTCCGCGCACCGCGGCCAGGTGCAGCCCGAAGAGGTAGAGCGCCGCGATCTGGGCGACGAAGGCCTTGGTCGAGGCGACCGCCACCTCCGGCCCCGCGTGCGTGTAGAGCACGGCGTCCGACTCGCGTGGGATCGTCGCGCCCTGCGTGTTGCAGACGGAGAGCGTCTTCGCGCCGTGCTCCCGGGCGTACTTGACCGCCATCAGCGTGTCCATGGTC
The DNA here is from genome assembly GCF_002932755.1 of Rathayibacter sp. AY1B6. Classification (NCBI taxonomy): domain Bacteria; kingdom Bacillati; phylum Actinomycetota; class Actinomycetes; order Micrococcales; family Microbacteriaceae; genus Rathayibacter; species Rathayibacter sp. AY1B6. Next base: position 2,621 of record NZ_PSWL01000044.1, on the reverse strand, counting down.
TCGCCGGACTGGCTGATCGAGACGACGAGGGTGCGCGGGGTGAGCACCGGGTCGCGGTAGCGGAACTCGTGGCTGAGCTCGACCTCGACGGGGACGCGCGCCCACTTCTCGATCGCGTACTTGGCGACCATGCCGGAGTAGGCGGCCGTGCCGCAGGCGATGATCGTGATGCGGTCGATCTCCGTCAGCACCGGGCCGAGCGCGTCGAGCTCGGGCAGCGTGATCGCGCCCTCGTGGATGCGACCGCGGAGCGTGTTGGCGACGGCCTCGGGGCCCTCGGTGATCTCCTTCGCCATGAAGCTCGACCAGCCGCCCTTCTCGGACGCCGACGCGTCCCAGGCGATCTCGAACGGCTCGGTCTCGACGGGGTTCCCGAAGAAGTCGGTCACCGTGACGAGCTCGGGGGTGATCGTGACGATCTGGTCCTGCCCGATGGCGACCGCGCGGCGGGTGAACTCGACGAACGCCGCGACGTCCGAGCCGAGGAAGTTCTCCCCGTCGCCCAGGCCGATCACGAGCGGCGAGTTGCGGCGCGCGCCGACGACCACGCCGGGCTGGTCCTGGTGCAGGGCGAGCAGGGTGAACGCGCCCTCGAGGTGCGCGACGACGGCCTGGAAGGCGAGCACGAGGTCGCCGGTGCGGCGGTACTCGCGGGCGATCAGGTGCGCGGCGACCTCGGTGTCGGTCTCGCTCTCGAAGACGGCGCCCTCGGCGAGCAGCTGCTCCTTGAGCGGCTGGAAGTTCTCGATGATGCCGTTGTGGATGACAGCGAGCCGGCCGTCGTCCGCCAGGTGGGGGTGGGCGTTGCGGTCGGTCGGGCCGCCGTGCGTCGCCCAGCGGGTGTGGCCGATGCCCGTGGTGCCCTCGGCCAGCGGGTGCGCCTCGAGGTCGTCGACCAGGACGCTGAGCTTGCCCGAGCGCTTGCGGCTGTCGAGCTGCCCGTCGGCGTCGATCACGGCCACGCCGGCCGAGTCGTAGCCGCGGTACTCCAGACGCTTCAGGCCCCCGAGCAGCACGGCCAGGCTGTCGCGCTCACCGACGTATCCAACGATTCCACACATGCGCTCGATTCTAAGCGGCGCGGAGACGCCTCCTGCGGCGTCCGGCGTCCGGCGGGGCGGACGCTAGGATCGGTCCCCATGCCGTCGTCTCCTCGCGATCCCGCGCGCGACGCGCACCCCTCCCCCTTCGTCGAGATCGTCCGCTCCGACTGGGCCGAGCTCGCCCGCACGACGGAGCTGCCGCTGTCGGAGACCGAGGTCGTGCAGCTGCGGGGCCTGGGCGACCGGCTGAGCCTCACCGAGGTCGCGGAGGTCTACCTGCCGCTCTCGCGCCTGCTGAGCCTGTACGCCGGTGGCGCGCGGCACCTGCACCGCGCGACGAGCACGTTCCTCGGGGAGCGCGCGCAGCCGACTCCGTTCGTGATCGGCGTCGCAGGGTCGGTCGCGGTGGGCAAGTCGACGATCGCGCGCCTGCTGCGCGAGCTGCTCGCCCGCTGGGAGGACACTCCCCGCGTCGAGCTGGTGACCACCGACGGCTTCCTGCTGCCCAACCGCGAGCTGGAGCGCCGCGGTCTGATGAGCCGCAAGGGCTTCCCGGAGTCGTACGACCGGCGGGCGCTGCTCCGCTTCGTCTCGGAGGTGAAGGGCGGGGCCGCGGAGGTGCGCGCGCCGTTCTACTCGCATCTCTCCTACGACATCGTCCCCGACGCCGAGATCGTCGTGCGGCGGCCGGACGTGCTGATCGTCGAGGGCCTGAACGTGCTGCAGCCGCCGGTGCCCGGACACGGCCTGGCGGTGAGCGACATGTTCGACTTCACCGTGTACGTCGACGCCCGGACCAGTGACATCGCGCGCTGGTACGAGGAGCGCTTCCTCACCCTGCAGCAGGGTGCCTTCGCGAATCCGAACTCCTACTTCCACCGCTACGCGGCGCTCAGCCCGGACGAGGCCCGCGGGCGCGCGCGGAGCATCTGGGCAGCGATCAACGAGCCGAATCTGCTGCAGAACGTGCGCCCCACCCGCTCCCGCGCGAGCCTCGTCCTGCGCAAGCAGGCGGACCACACCGTCTCCTCGGTCCTCCTCCGCAAGATCTGACCGCGCCCCCCGCTCGCCGCGGCTCCGCGCAAGGAGCGGCCCACCCACGAGCCGTCGTGGGAATCGCGTGCCCAGCGATTCACGCGCGGCGAACGCAACCCGCTCCACCCGCGCAACCACCTCGTCGAGCCGACCGCGAAGAGCCGCGCAGGGAGCGGCTCCTCAATGAACACAGCCGTCGTGGGAATCGCGTGCCCAGCGATTCCCATGCGGCGAACGCGACCCGCTTAACCCGCGCAACCACCTCGCGAAGCCGACCGCGAGGAGCCGCGCAGGGAGCGGCTTCCCAACGAACACAGCCGTCGAGGGAATCGCGTGCCCAGCGATTCACGCGCGGCGAACGCAACCCGCTCCACCCGCGCCACCATCTCCCAAGGCCGACCGCGAGGAGCCGCGCAGGGAGCGGCTCCACCCACGAGCCGTCGAGGGAATCGCGTGCCAAGCGATTCACCCGCGGCGACCGCGACCCGCTCCACCCGCGCAACCACCCCGCGAGGCCGACCGCGAGGGGCCGCGCAGGGAGCG